>JBFMBK010000005.1 GCA_040755295.1 Bacillota bacterium
TTTGATTGAAATCAACGGGTTAACCAAGGACTACGGCACCCTCCGCGCGGTGGACAACCTCAACCTTAAGATTGGAGATGGTGAGATCTTCGGTCTCCTCGGCCCCAACGGGGCAGGGAAGACGACCACCGTGCGGATGCTGACGATGCTGACCCGGCCCACCGCCGGTGAGGCTTATATCGCCGGGTACGAGGTGCGGCGGGACCTGGCGCGGGTGCGCCATGCGATCGGGGTGGTGCCGCAGCACATGAACTTGGACCAGGAGCTCACTGCCCGGGAGAACTTAGAACTGCACGGGCGCCTCTATAAAATGCCGGCGGCCGAGCGGCGCCGCCGGATCGAGGAGCTTTTGGCCTTCGCGGAGCTTGCCGACCGTGCCGGCGAACTGGTGAGCCGGTTCTCCGGCGGGATGAAAAGGCGGCTGATGATCGCGCGGGCGCTGATGCATATGCCGCAGGTGCTTTTTCTTGATGAGCCGACCGTGGGCCTTGACCCGCAGACGCGGCGGCGGATGTGGGACCTGGTGCGGCGGATGAACCGGGAGCGCGTCACGGTGCTCCTCACCACCCACTATATCGAGGAGGCGGAGGCGCTCTGCCACCGGGTCGGGATCATGGACCGGGGGCGGCTGATTGCGCTGGACACGCCGGCAATGCTGAAAGAGCAGGTGGGCCGCTTCGTGGTCGAGGGTTTCGACGGGGCGGGCGCCACCTACGCCTTTTTCGGCACCCGGGAGGAGGCGGTCGGCTACGCTGGAACCCTGAGGGAAGCGGTGACGATCCGGGAGGCGACCTTAGAGGATGTTTTTGTAAAGTTGACCGGAAGGAAGGTGCGGGACTGATGTTAGATTTTTACACGGTTTTCTGGCGGGAGATGCTCTCTTTCCGGCGGACTTTCTGGAAGTTTACCGCCACGCGGCTGATAAGCCCCTTTCTTTACCTCGTCGCCTTCGGCTGGGGGCTCGGGCGGAACATCACGGTAAACGGCGGCTCCTACCTGGATTTCGTCGTCCCCGGCATCATTGCGCTCAGCGCGATGACGGTGAGCTTCAACGCCGTCGGGGTCTCGCTCAATATGAGCCGCCTCTACCATAAAACCCTCGAAGAATACCTCCTCGCCCCGGTCAGCAGTCTCTCCTTCGTCTTGGGCAAGGTGCTGGCGGGGACGGTCCGGGGGCTGGCGGCGGCGCTGATCATCCTGGTCCTCGGCTTCCTTTTCGGCGCCCGGCCGGCGGCGGGGTCTGGCTTTTTTGCCGTTATCCTCCTCACCTGTTTGCTCTTCGCCGCCCTCGGCGTAGTAGCGGCGATGACGGTCCCCTCCCACGAGGATATGGCCAACTTCAGCACCTTTATCATCCTGCCGATGGCCTTCCTCTGCGGCACCTTTTTCCGGGCGGAAAACCTGCCCCGGGCGGTGGCGGATCTCATCTACTGCCTGCCCCTGACCCACACCAGCTACGCCCTGCGCGCATTAGCGGCGGGCAAAGGGCTGCCGCCGGTCTCCTTCATCGTTCTCACCGGCTACGCTGCGGCCTGTCTCGCCGCCGCCGTTTGGACGGTGCGCCGGGTGCGCTGAGGGGCGGCGTACCGGTCGGCCCAGGCGCCCGGGTATTTTGGAGGAGGGAAGTGGGAGTCGAACCCGACCCCGGTTTTTACAAACCGGCCAACGGGTTTGCAGCCCGCGGGGAGCACCGGCTCCGTTCCCTCCTGATATGTGTTTTAATTTATAGTTCGAATCCTTAATAATAAATTCCTGTCATAACAGTTATGAAAAATTGTCACAGTTAAGTTTCGGCTACCAGTTGCTTAATCGATCAATATGCTTGATTAACAGGATGCAATACTTTCCCCGTAGCGCTTTTGATCTTCCGCCGCTCACTGCCAAACATGCTGTAACAAAAATGAATACCCATATTCCCGTCTTTTCCCCTCCGTGTGCTCTGTGTCTCTGGGGTTACCCAGCACTCAACCTGCCAATCCTAAGCGTGGCGTTCTGAGTGCACATTGCGTACAACGTCGCAAAGCAGTTTTGACGTATCGTTGAGTGCTGGGCTTGACATTTTGCGTAGATCTTGGCGTCAAAGGCCCTACAGTAGCTTGACACGGTCCGGGTGTAGGGAAAGCTTTCTCTGGTTTCCTGTTTATTATAAAATAGAAACGATCGGGGGAGTCGAAAGGGGTCTGGGAAAGAGAACTTGCTGAGACGCAGCGACTTTGATTACGAACTGCCGGCGGAACTGATCGCCCAGGAGCCGTCACCAACAAGAGACACATCCCGCTTGCTGGTGGTTCAACGCGACCGGGAAGGGTTTGAACACCGCGTTTTCAGGGACATCCAGGAGTACCTGGTTCCGGGTGACATTCTGGTGTTGAACGAGACCAAAGTCCTCCCCGTCAGGCTTTACGGGATAAAGGAAGGCACAGGCGGCCGGGTGGAATTGCTCCTGCTCCGGGCGCTCGGCGGGGACACATGGGAGGTTCTGATACGGCCGGGGCGGCGGACGCCGCCGGGAACCCGGCTTTGGTTCGGGGCGGGCTTGCTGAAGGGCGAGATTTTAGAACGGACGGAAAGCGGCGGAAGGGTTGTCCGGTTTTCCTACCGGGGACTGTTTGAAGAGGTTTTACGTCACGTGGGACACGTGCCGCTGCCTCCTTATATAAAAAAAGAGCTGTCAGAGCCCGGAAGGTACCAGACGGTATATGCAAGACAACCGGGTTCGGCGGCGGCGCCGACGGCGGGGCTTCATTTTACCCCGGAACTGCTGGCGCGGGTAAGGGACGGAGGCGTGGAAACGGCCTCGCTGGTGCTGCACATCGGACTCGATACCTTTCGACCGGTGCGGGTTGAAGACATAACCGAACACCGGATGCACAGGGAGGAGTATGACATTCCCGGAGACACGGCGGCGGCCGTGAACCGGGCGAAAAGTGAGAAACGGCGGGTGATCGCGGTCGGCACCACCACCGTGCGGTGCCTGGAGGCGGCGTCCGGCGCCACCGGCGAGGTCCGGGCCGGCGCCGGGACTACCGATCTTTTTATTTATCCCGGTTACCGTTTCAGGGTGGTAGATGTGATAATCACCAACTTTCACCTGCCCTGCTCAAGCCTGTTAATCATGATCGCGGCTTTCGCGGGGAGAGAAAAGATATTGCGGGCGTACCGCGAGGCGGTCAGACTCAAGTATCGCTTTTTCAGCTTCGGAGACGCGATGGTAATAATTTGAGAGGTGAAGGCATTTGGCTTTCCGGATTTACCGTACCAAAATCGAGATCGGCCACCTCGGTCGGGCTGTAGAAGCCTGGTTCCACCGGCGGGAATACGAGACTCAATTGCTTGAAGACGGACGTTCTGTCGTGATGCAGGCAAAAAAAGGCGGGACCTTAGCCAGTGTGGCCGGGATGGCATACGCCCTTACGGTATGGCTAAGGCAGCGTGAGGACGGGATCGAGGTGGAGACAGGATCCGGAAGATGGTTGGACAAGGCAGCCGTAGGCGCCGTCGGCTGGCTGGCGTTTTTCCCCCTGGCTATTACGGCCGGTATCGGCGCTTACAACCAGAGCAAGATCAGCGAAGAACTCCTGACGTTTTTAGAGCACTACGTTGCCGAGGTCGATGCCGAGTCGTGAACGGCCGCAACCGGTTCTCATACCTCTCGGATTGTTAGCATCACTGAAGTTCCCTTAGACGTTCCTGCGCAGCCTTGATAATCGCCGCGGAATACTTAAGGGCTGATTCTTCCGTACGGTCGAGGGGAAGTTCCAGCTCCGCCAACCTGCCGCTTCTTCCTACCACCGTCGGCAGGCTGAAAACCGTGTTATGGTACCCATAATGACCGCTGAGCCACCCGGAAACGGTAAGCACCCGGTGCTGGTCTTTCAAGATGGCCTCACAAACCTTGCGGATAGCCAGGCCCACCGCGTAGTAGGTCGCTCCTTTGCGCTCGATGATGCGGTAGGCGGCCTGACGGATGTAAGTGTTAACGGCTTCCCGGTCGGGATAAGGCGCGTTGACCTGACGGCAGAGTTCGTCGAAATGAATGCCCGCAACGGTGGCGCGTCCCCAAAGGGGAACGGCGGAATCGCCATGTTCGCCTATGACGTAAGCGTGAATATTTCGGGCGTCAACACGGGCATGGGTGCTCAAGGCGTGGCGGAACCGGGCGCTGTCAAGAATTGTGCCGCTTCCGAACACCTTCGACCTGTCCATTCCGGATAATCTGCACGCGGCGTAAGTCAGGATGTCCACCGGATTCGATACGATAAAGAGTATACCGCCGCGCCAGCAGGGCATTAGTTTTTGCAGAACGTCACGCAAAACCTCGAAGTTCTTTTCAGCCAGCACCAGGCGGCTTTCACCCGGACGCTGGTTCGCCCCGGCGGTAAAAACTATTATGTCCGCATCGTGGCAATCCTGGTAGTCGCCTACAAACACGCGGGAGGGGCCGGTGAAGGCCGTGCTGTCCCCCAGGTCCAGCGCCTCTCCTTCCACCCTGGAACGGTTGATATCGAGGAGCACGATCTCGTGAACCAGATCTCCTTCTATTAAAGCGAATGCGGCGGTGGCGCCGACCAGACCGGTTCCGATTACGGCGATTTTTGCCAAGAGGGAAAACCTTCCCTTCGAATGCCTTCTTGAAAAACGCAGGAAGGCCTTGATTTTATCTCTTAGGTTTTTCGAATGACGGCGTTTTATTCTTTATGTGAGTTTTGCTCTTGTCGCTGATTTTGTGGTAGAATATGCATCATGGAAAAAGGGGGAAGGTCGATGGATCTTAAAGGAAGCCGTACGGAGGCTAATCTTTGGGCCGCCTTTGCCGGCGAGTCGCAGGCCCGCAATAAATATACTTACTTTGCCGGCGCGGCCCGC
This sequence comes from Bacillota bacterium, assembly GCA_040755295.1. NCBI lineage: Bacteria > Bacillati > Bacillota > Bacillota bacterium. The sequence continues at coordinate 4,867 of JBFMBK010000005.1, forward strand.
AAAGAGGGGTTCGAACAGATAGCGGCGATTTTTCAGGAGACCGCGGACAACGAGAAAGAGCACGCCAAGCGCATCTTCAAGTTTCTGAACGGCATCGGCGCCACAAAACAGAACCTTAAAGCCGCCGCGGAAGGTGAGAATCACGAATGGACCGGAATGTATCCGGAATTCGCCCGCATCGCCGAGGAAGAAGGTTTTAAGGAGATCGCCGCTTTCTTCCGGAAGGTGGCTGAAGTCGAAAAAAACCACGAGCGCAGGTATAAGGGCCTTCTGGAAAACGTCGAAAACGGGACGGTTTTTAAAAACGCTAAAACCGCAAGCTGGAAATGCCGCAACTGCGGATACGTCCACGAGGGGCCCGAGGCTCCGGACGAGTGCCCGGTCTGCGCCCATCCCAGGGCTTATTTTGAGCCTCTCTGCGAAAATTACCAGGGAGAATGAGGCAGAATGAATTGTCCTTCAGGTCAATAATTCCTCCCGGTTCCTGCCTTGGATGCCGTTGCAAAACTGCGCCTGGCTATTACAGAGGTGAGAGGCAAGAAGTTAGAGGTTAAATTTCTTGAGGGAATTCGCGAGCGAATTCCCTCAATTCTTCGACTTCTGACCTCCGGCATCCAACCTCCGTTTTCGCCATGCTTTTTTCACGGTCTCCGGGACCCTTTCTATGATTGACCACCGAAAACGGTAGGCTACTTTTTCTGTCGATAAACTTGTTGTGCAACACTCTCCTTGTACTTGCCGGGCAAGTATAAACGGCTTATAATTTGAAAAGCGAAACCGTTTTATAAAATATTTAACAATTCGGGAGGAAAACATGTTCGAGGTTCCCAACATGCAGGCCAAGATCGTTAATCTTTGTTCCAATCTTCAGCTTGCCCCCCAGGAGCAGGTGACCTTCGAGGAACTCAAAGCGACCGTTTTAATAATAGCATTTCGCATTGAAAGCGACGGCAACCTTCTCCTTTACATTGAAGGACCCGGCGATCCTGAGTGGGCGGTTATGGACAAGACCGCCTGCTACACAGGGACCACCATGTGGCAGTGCCTATTGAAAAAGCCTGATTTCCGGGCGCGGGTCAAAAACGTTTCCGGGAACCCGGTTAGCGTGACCATCGATCTCAACATGTTCGAGCGGGTAGCCGCGGAGGAGTAGGCTTTCTTGTGATCGATTTCAGCCGGACCGGCCCTAACCCGGACAAGCCGGAACCACCCAGCACTCAACTTGCCAATCCTAAGCGTGGCGTTCTGAGTGCACATTGCGTACAACGTCGCAAAGCAGTTTTGACGTATCGTTGAGTGCTGGGCTTGCCATTTTGTGTATATCTTGGTGTCAAAGCGCCTAAGAGGCCGTTTCAGCGCTAAGCGGAATACGGGTAACCGACGGAGGGAAAGTGGAAAGACCGCCGCTTGCCGCGCGTTTTAAGCCGCGCACCCTCGATGAATTCGTGGGCCAGCAGCACCTGCTGAAAGAGGGAGGACTCCTGCGCCGGGCGATCAAAGCCGGGCGCCTGAGTTCGGCCATTTTTTACGGGCCGCCCGGTACCGGGAAGACCGCTCTGGCGAATATGGCCGCCTCCTCGGCAGACCGTCCTTTTGTCCGTCTGAACGCCGCTCTCACCACCGTAAAGGAAATACGGGAAGTGGCCGCCCGTGCTGTTGCGGCGCGGGAACCGGCAGTTTTGTGTCTGGACGAGATCCACCACCTGAACAAGCTCCAGCAGGACGCGCTCCTGCCTTTTGTCGAAGAGGGCGTAATAACCCTCATCGGCACCACCACCGAAAACCCCTATTTTGAAATAGTGGGCGCCTTGCGCTCGCGCTCGACGATCTTCCGCTTTAAGCCGCTGTCCGCCGGTGATCTCAAAACCATCCTCACGCGCGCGCTTGCCGACCCGGAAAGGGGCCTCGGGGAATACGACGCGGACCTAAAAGAAGAGGCGCTTAACCACATCGCCGTTGCGGCCGCGGGGGACGCCAGGGTGGCGCTCGGGGCGCTCGAGCTGGCCGTGTTGACGACACCGCCCGGACCCGGCGGGACCGTCGTGATCGACCTGGCCGTCGCGGAGGAGTGCATCCAGCAGCGCGCGCTCAAATACGACAAATCGGGCGACACCCATTACGACGTTGCCTCGGCCTTCATCAAATCCATCCGGGGCAGCGACCCCGACGCCGCCCTTCACTACCTGGCGCGCGCGGTCGAAGCGGGGGAGGACGTCAAGTTTCTCGCCAGGCGGATGGTGATAAGCGCCGCCGAGGACATCGGGCTTGCCGACCCGCGGGCGCTTGGGCTGGCGCAGGCCGCCGCCGACGCGGTGCAGTTCGTCGGACTTCCCGAAGCCCGGATCATTCTCGCCGAGGCCGCGGTTTACCTCGCCCTCGCCCCCAAGAGCAACTCCGCCTACCTGGCGATAGAGCGCGCGCTGGAGGACGTGAGGAAGAAAGAGACCGGTTACGTCCCCACCCACCTGCGGGACGCCGGCTACCGGGGCGCCAAGGCGTTCGGCCACGGCCGGGGCTACAAATACCCGCACGACTACCCGGGCGGCTTCGTCGTTCAGGAGTACCTGCCGGAGGAACTCCGCGGCGCCGTCTATTACAAGCCCACCGGGTACGGCGCCGAAGCAACCCTGAAAGAGCGCCTGGAACGCCTCCGCGCCCTGCGGGAGAAGAGGAGAGGGGGAATATAGAATGTAGAAGGTAGAAGGTAGAATGCGGAATGCGGAATGCGGAGTGCGGAGTGCGGAGTGCGGAGTGCGGAATGCGGAATGCGGAGTGCGGAGTGCGGAGTGCGGAAGGGAAACGGGTGCGGGGATAAAACCTGAACCACGGATGAACACGGAAAGACACGGATTAAGTCGTTAGTCACGAGTCCTAAGTTAAAAGAAAAATCGCTTAGTTATTCCTGTCTGAAGCCTGACTTGCAACCCGTAACTCGCAACTCGCAACTCGCAACCCGCGACTCGCAACTGTTTCCTGAACATCCCCTTTGACACCGCAAAGGGCCGCCTGTATAATCGAAATGTGACTGTTCAGCCTATCGCCGCGCCCAACATGGTGCCTGAATAGTTGCACAAGATTTGAGGGGGTGGACGGGTCCTGGTGGGCCTCCTGGTCTTCAAAACCAGCCGGCGGGTTAGACGCCCGCGGTGGGTTCGATTCCCACGCACTCCCGCCAAAAAATCAGACTCTGTAACCTAATTGAAAATCGCACGACATAAACCTTTGCACTAATACGGGGGTGGAGAAATCCGCCCCCGTGCTGTGTTTCTACGAGTATGTTTTTCAAGTATCCTTCCTTTCTTCACCCTTACCAATATTTAACTTCGTTTTAATTCCGACACGTTTTATAATAAGCTAACATTACTGAGGAATGCAGAAAATTTTGAGTAGCATGAGGAAGCAAATAGGAGCTTCGTAACATTTGGCATGAATTATAACATGCCGAAGATAACGCCAAATGAGCAAAATATTAAAAGGAATCGGAGGATAGATCTGATGAGCAACGGTGAAGGTAACCAAGCTCTGAATAACGTTCGCCTCAACCCACAAGAAGAAAATCAAAATCACCGGATGATGTATCAAATTTACACCGAAGACATAAGGCATACTAAAAATCAGCAATGGCTAATTATTTATTATGGGTTAGTAGTGCAAGCTGCTATTATAGGTTTTTGTCAATTAATTTCACAACTACCGAACAACCTTCTGATTATAGCCGTGACAGGCTGCTGTTTCTTTTCTGCAGCTTTTTGGTTATTCGGAACAATGGCAATTGTGTTCAACTACTGCGACCTTAAATTCTATAGAGCAAGAAAAGTAGAGTATAAAGAAAGAATTGAAGGAAACAGAAGTAATAGAGAAGACTCGACACCTGTTATTTATTTAATGATGTTTATTCTTGCACTCGGTGCCGGAGCTTTGGGGACATTCTTTTATATTCTTTCTTCCATAATATAAGATAATAATTCAGAGGGGTTTTTTTGTACGAGCAGACTCTGAATGTTTTTTAAATTTTGAATACCTATTGAGAATGCAGACGGCTTATCCCAAATACGATTTAAATCGGCTTCGACCTTTTTAAAAGACCATTGCTTCAACATACTCTTTTCCTAGCCGCCGGCGTTTGTTCAACAGGAGCGCCTTGTCGGAGGGCCGCTTACGCGACACGGTGAAGACTTGGCTAAGCGAACAGGCGCGCACATCGTGCCCGATTAAAGCCTCGCGTTTGTAAGTATTTGAACCTGCCCAACTGCACATTCCAGCTTCTTCGAAACGTTAATATCGGCTCTATACGCGCGCCGTCGTTCGCTCTGAGGCAAGCCGATGTCGCGTCGGCTCGGAGCACGGCGATCCGGGGGGCAAACGCCAGGGTAGGCCATTTTCAATTAGGCAATTGTTTTTATCGTGTTTTAAGTAGAGGGAGGCCTTTAAAGCTAAAAAACGGTTCAACTCGCCGACTGCTGCCGGGATCTTCTGTGCGCGAGTCCGGCGGGCCGCTTTTTCAGCAGCAGGCGCCGCCCGCCGCTTTGTTCCTGCACCCGATAAGGAGCGGCGCTGAGGGGGACTCTTCCGGTGAACAAACCCTCGTCGCCGAGCTTGACTGCAGCCCAACCAGCGACCGCGCCGAAAACCGTATGCGCCACGAATTCCGCCAGCACGGTCCTTGGCCCGATCGCCTGCACCTTGGTCGCGCCCATTGTCGTAAGTACCCCGTAAAGTCCGGTCCACCCCGCCTGACCGCCTAACGCTCCCTTGAGCACCGCCCTGTCCTTTCCTGTTGCCGAAAGAACATAGACGGTTGTCACGCCGAGCAACGCGGCGATAGTCGCGTCGGCAAGATATCCGACCAACCTGCCTTGCGGCGTGGCTATCCGGTGTGCCGGCACCAGCATGCCGGCGGCCTTCCCCGGTCCGTCCATTATGGCCCAGTTGAACCTTTTTGCGATCGCAATCAATGCCAATTTGGGTATGTTTCCTAACAAACCTGTAACCGCACCAAGTATCAGCCTGTCTTTAATTCTCATATAGCCACCCCGATATTATTATTAGCTGCAACGGTATGGTCATGATTAATTTCGTGATGTTTATCGGAGCCATATTTTGCGTAGAGCAATGAGGTTGCTGGGTGCGATTGCTCTATGCCGGAGCGAGCCTCGGCCGGGTCTCGGATCAAAAAGCGGGAGGGACTTCAAACCACCCCTTTACCCTGCCGTACTTGCACAGGTCGTCATACGCCTCTATTTCCTGTTGGAGATGCCTTATAAAAAGCTTGCGCATAGGGTCGTTGGTGATATAGGTGCGAACGGTGTGGAGAAGGGTGCTCAGCAGGTTTTCGCAACTCGCAAAGATGTCCCGGAATATGTACCTGTCATTCATAACCTGGCTGCTGCCGTCTACATTGACGCTTTTGGGAGGTCTCGGAGGAAGGGGCAGCTTGAAACTGTCCATCGCCGCTTCCAGTTCGTCGACCTGCTTTTCCAGGATGCAGGTCAAGCCTTTCCCCAAGAAGGCTTTAAAATCTAAGTCATGTATAAAATAGTGGTATATCTGGGTTTTCTCGATGCAGTCGTACCTGGCGACCAGCTGGTTCCATAATACGTGCGCTTTGCCGGCGCTCAGTACGGATTCCTTGGCTGTTTCCGCCTTTCCGATATGGTAATTGCCTATTTGTACCATAGCGCAACCTCCGCCATAAACCTCAAATTAATTGTTTGAGGAAATCCGTCTTTCTATCCCAAGAATTATTTCGCCGCGATAGACGGCCGGCTGTCTGTTTAAAAGCCGCCCGGCCGGGAAAACCTTCATAAAAGAAGGGTGTCAACTAATAGTGTGTCAACTAGCATGAAAATTGGCATGGAAATAGCGACCCGTGAGCTGGTTGCTTAGAAGCAGTCATGCAGCACGGGCGCCCTGTGAAAGAAGTGTTGTTTTCAGAGGAGTTCATCATGTGGTCATGAACAGTTCCATCAAGAAAATGAAAATGCGAAGACCGTGAGCTGGTTACTAAGAAGCAGGAGAGTGACATAAACGGAGCGCGAGGAGAAGCAAGTAGAGCGCGAAAGCCTGGCAGGGACGGCCGGAGCGTACTGGGTGCGTACGTGAGGACCTGGCGCTGCCAGGCAGAAAGCTATACGCAGCTTATCGTTGCGCCCATCAAAAGAACGATTATTTTCAGAGCAGGAAGGGAGGTGGATGTTGATGGATATAATGGCAGACAACTTTCCCAAGGAACTCGCCTCGAAAATCAGAGAAGGCAAGGCCGCCGGGCTTACCAACGAGCAGCTCATAGACGGTATCCTGCACCTGGGGGATGTGATGGCGAAGTTCGTCAAACCCGATTCGCCGGAGGAGGCTCTGATGCGGGAGATGTGGCGCGTCGCAACCCCGGACGAAAAGCGCATCCTCGCCGGGCTGATCGTGCGCCTGTCGGACAAGGTGCTCCACTAAGGTTCAATGTCCTTAGTCACAAGTCCGGAAAAGGGACCGGGAACTTTCGACTGGAACTTGATTTGCCGATTCGCGACTACTGACTACTGTCTACTGAATTCTTACCAGCGACTCGTGACCTGTGACTCGCGACTATCTTTGCTACCGTTCGCCGTCGCGTTCCCGGTACTGAATAGCTTCGGCGATGTGCGCGGTATCGATAACGTCCGCCCCTTCGAGGTCGGCAATGGTACGCGCGACCTTCAATACCCGGTCGTGAGCCCTCGCACTCAGGGCGAGCCGGCGGAAAGCCGCCTGAAGCATCCGGCCGGCCTCCGCGGTCGTAGCGCAGTGGCGCCTCACCTGTCCGGCGCTCATTGCCGCGTTGCAGCCGACCTTTTTCGTTTTGAAACGCGCGCGCTGCGCGGCGCGGGCGGTTTCCACGCGCTGTCTGACGGTTGCGGAAGTTTCTCCCGCCGGCTCGCCCGCCAATTCCCGGAACCTCACCCGCGGGACGGAAACATAAAGCTCGATCCGGTCGAGCAGGGGGCCGGAGAGGCGGCTGCGGTAGCGCTGGATCTGCTGGGGGGAACAGTTGCACTCCTTTTCCTGGTCGCCGTAAAAACCGCACGGGCAGGGGTTGCAGGCCGCAACCAGCATTATCCGGGCCGGGAAACAGATCGAGCCCGCCGCCCGCGATACGGTCACCACGCCGTCTTCGAGCGGCTGTCGCAAGGCTTCGATAGCATCCTTGGAAAACTCGGGGAACTCGTCGAGAAAGAGTATGCCGTGGTGAGCCAGGCTGACCTCGCCCGGACGGGGAACACGTCCGCCGCCCACAAGGGCGATGGACGAGGCGGTATGGTGCGGGGAACGAAAGGGACGCCGGGTCAAAAGCGGCTCGCCGGGGGGCAGAAGCCCGGCAAGGCTGTGGATCTCCGTTACTTCCAGCGCCTCGTCGAAGGTCATTTCCGGAAGGATACCCGGCAGGCGGCGCGCCAGCATCGTCTTGCCGGTTCCGGGGCTTCCGGCCAAAAGGACGTTGTGTCCGCCGGCTGCCGCCACCTCAAGCGCCCTTTTGGTGTAAAGCTGACCCCGTACCTCCGCAAAATCGAGTTCTTCCCGGTGCTGTCCAAGTATTGCCGCCAGGTCCACCGTGCAAGGGGAAATCTCTTCTTCACCCCGGAGGAAAAGGACCAACTCCTGCAGCCTGTTTACAGGGTAAACGACGGCGCCTTCGACAAGGGCGGCTTCTTCCGCGTTGGCCGCCGCGACCACAATTTTGTTTTCCCCCCTGCGCACCGCCGCCGCCACGCTCGGCAATACCCCGCAGACGCCCCGTACGGTGCCGTCGAGAGACAACTCGCCGAAGTAGACGAAGCCCGCCGCACATTCCGGGGGTACTTGTTCGGTTGCCGCCAGGATGCCGGTGGCCAGTGCCAGGTCGTACCCCGGCCCCTCTTTGCGGATGTCCGCCGGGGCGAGGTTCACGGTAATCCGGCGTACCGGAAACTCGAAGCCGGCGTTTTTAAGCGCCGCCCGAACCCTGTCCCGGGCTTCACGAACGGCGGTATCAGGAAGCCCGACAACGTCGAAGGCGGGCAGACCCCCCGAGATATCGACCTCGACCTGCACGATGTAACCCTGCAGGCCGTCAAGCGCCACGCTCTTAACGATCGCCAGCAAATATTGTTCCTCCGGGAAGTATTTAGACTTAAATTCGTCGTGCAAATTACCTGTTCCTGCTTTTACGTTAAAGTAAATGGATTTATAAGGAGAAGCGGCTAAATAATGACATATGTCACTCATTGACAAAGCATGTCGGATATTGTATTATTGTTTCGTGCCGTGGGTCCGGGCAAGGGCCGGAAAGCTGCCCTTACCGGTTATAAGGAGGGTATCGACGAGCAGAGGCGATGCCCTCCTTACTTATTTCCGGGGGGGGAAACCGTACGGCAAATGGGCATAATATCATTACTGCGGGATTGATCTTAGGGCGCCCACCGGGCGCCCTCTTTATTGTTGAATAAGGCTGAGGGGTCGCCGCGCGGCGGTCGGGGGGAATTTCGTCAACCGCACGTAATGATGCCCATGGCAGACCAGAACCACGGGAAATAAAAGATAATCGCGAAGAAGACGAGCGCGATCAGGAATAATACCTGCCACGTTGCTATCATTGAAGATTCACCTCTTCCAATTGCGTGTTGAGCCCATAATTCCAGATTATTTTATATGAACAGGAAGTGTTAACCGGTGGAAACGGAAGCAACCGGGACTTCGCCGGCCCGAAGGCTCGAAACAGAATTCCCGCAGTCCTGTAAAAAGATATTGAAAGGGTAACTATCCAGCCGCTTAATGTTTCTTTGAAGGAACGCGGCGAGATGCAATCAGAGTGCGAAAGCCGTTCTGGAGTAGTACGGAACGTACAGTATTAGAGGTTGGAGGTTGGAAGTCGGAAAATGGGACACCCTCCAATCGTTACTTGAAAGGAAATGGACGGATAGGTATATCGGTCCGGGTTGCCTGGTAACACAGAGTAGAAACGGGTATAATGCCTGTAAAGACATAATGTTGGCAGTAACATTGTCTTGAATCATGGTGTTCTTGTCCAGCACTCAGTGACTGAGTGCTGGATTGGCGGTGAGATTTATTCCTTAAGATAGTTCGTCAAAAGAGGGAGGGAAGAAGGATGGGTTTGTTCCGTAGAAGGCCGATGCTTGCGGGCGTGCTCATTATTGCGCTGGGTACCGTCTGGCTGCTTAAGAACCTGGGGCTTTTGACAATGAATGTGGGCGATCTTTTCCGTGTTTACTGGCCGGTGCTGTTAATCGCGTGGGGTGTGGACGTGCTTATTCCGGGGCCGGACAGCGGCGGCGGGAGGCCCGGTGCGGGCAGACTGCTGAACGGACTGGTTTTGCTTGTTTTAGGGGTGGTCATTCTCGGCAGCAACCTCGGTCACTATGAATTGAACCTGGGACTTGTCTGGAAGGTGTTCTGGCCCGTCCTGATAATCCTGCTGGGGTGGAGCATCCTCAGGGGAGGGGTCGCCGGCGGTACACACTTGGCGGTGATGAGCGGGCTTGAGCTGAAAAATCAGGATTGGAAGCTCGAGGATGGGAATTACCTCGCGCTGATGGGCGGGGCAAAAATCGACCTGAGCGTCGCGGAAATACCGCCGCGGGAAACCGTAATAGGTATAACGGCGATCATGGGAGGGGTCGAGGTATGGGTTCCCCGGGAATTGAACGTCGAATGCGAGGGAACCGCCATCCTTGGCGGGTTGAAATTCTTCCGGGAAGAAGGTGGGGGCATTATCGCCAGCCGCAGGTTGACCCGTCCCGGTAGTGCGGACTCGCAGGCCAGGGTTAAAATATACTGCCGGGCGGTAATGGGCGGTATCGAGATTAAAGACGCGTGAAACTAAAACGTATCTGTTCAGGGTCAGAATTCAGAATCCAGTATTCAGTAGTCAGAATAAAGAAAAACCGTTGGGGCACCCTTGCAGATAGCTCATTGCATGGTATCAAGTAACAGGCTTCTTATTTTAGGGATTTAAGGCATGTTAAAATTTCCGCTAACCCCTCTCCATTCTGGATTCTGGCTACTGACTTCTGAATTCGGACCTGTAACCCCTGCCGTTACACTGTAGCTTGTTAAAAGGCGTCTACAATATGTTCGAGTTCCCTGACTTTCAGGCTGCCTGTTTCGAACTGGACGGCCACCGCGTCAAAACGGCAGGAGCTGCCTTTTTGTACCTCTGAAGTCAGGTAATAGCGGGCAACCTCGCGGAGCTTTTTCCGTTTCTGATAGCCGATGCTTTCCTGCGGCTTGCCGAAACCGGTCGACCCTTTAGCTCGGACCTCTATAAATACCAGGGTTTGCCCGTCGAGCGCGATGATGTCGATTTCTCCGTAGCGGCATCGATAATTCTGTACTACTATCCTGTAACCCTTTCGACGAAGGAGGTCTGCCGCAAGTTTTTCCGCGAACTCTCCAAGCTGCTTTCGACTTTTATTCATCAGCATTATTATCCCAACAGCACCTTTACCGGAGCGAAGCTTTTACGGTGGAAGGGGGTCGGTCCGAACAGCCGCAGCGCTTCGATGTGTTCGGGGGTCGGGTAGCCTTTATTGCGGCGAAACCCGTAGGCGGGGTATATCTCGTCGAGTTCTTCCATCAATCCGTCGCGGGTGACTTTAGCGATAATCGACGCGGCAGCGACCGCCGCCACCCGTGAGTCGCCGCGAACCATCCCTGTTTGCGGAAGGATAAAACCGGGGATCGCACAGCCGTCAACGACCACATGGTCCGGCTTGACCGCCAGGCCGTCCAGTGCCCGGCGCATCGCCAGAAAAGAAGCCTGGCGTATGTTGAGGGCGTCGATCTCTTCCACGGAAGCCATGTCCACCGCCCAGGCAACGGCCAATTCGCGGATCCTTCCCGCCAGAAAGCTGCGGCGCGATGCGGAAACGGCCTTTGAATCATTCAGACCGGTAAGCTGCACGTCTTCGGGTAATATCACCGCCGCGGCCGCAACGGGTCCGGCAAGCGGGCCCCTTCCGACCTCATCCACCCCGGCGACCAGGCGAAAGCCGAGACTTTTCAGCTCCCTTTCGAAGTTGAAAAGAGCGGCGTACCGTTCTTCCTCGGCACGGGGATCTTTAAAAACGGCTTCAAAATACAGGTGTTGCGAAAAATATCCTCGTGTCTGAGGGTGCATCAGAACATCTCCTCGGGAGCAAGTTGTGTATTACGAGGTGGTAGTTTCTGAGTATTTAGTAAAACTTTAAACGAACCCCAACGTCATACAGCATTAGCTTAGACTTGAACCTTGAACTACTCTTGTTCGACGCAACGGTCGAGGGTAAACCTTCCCAGCCGGCCGTCCCTGAATTCTTTAAGAAGTGCAACGGCGGCCTTAAGATGGTCCACCCGTCCTCCGGCGGCAACCAGCCCGCGTTTAAGTCCGATCGCCTCGAGAAGCATGCCGGTGTCGGCGGGCAGGGCGGGCATCTGGTAGCGGCGTTTCAGCACCCCCGGGTAGTTCGAACGCAGCCAGTCCAGCAGCCATAAAGCAACGCCCTCGCGGTCGATGACCTCCTCCTTGATCGCCCCGGTGACGGCCAACTTCAGCGCCACCTCTTCATCCTCAAAACGGGGCCAGAGCACTCCCGGGGTGTCGAGGAGCTCAATACCGGGCGTTACCTTGATCCACTGTTTTCCACGTGTCACGCCGGGCCGGGCGCCTGTGCGCGCCGACTTATGCTCGGCGAACCGGTTGATGAAGGTTGACTTGCCGACATTCGGTATCCCTATAACCATTCCTCTTATGACGCCCGTGCGTCCGGGGGTGGTCACCTGCCGGGCTATCTGCGGGATTTTACCGAGCCCGCGGCCGGAAAAGCAGTCGAGCTGTACCACGCGGTTGTTTTCGTTTGCAAGGGCTTTATCCCAGGCCCGGGTCTGGGTAGGATCGGCCAGGTCGACCTTATTGAGGATTACCACGCGCGGAACCCTTCCGATAACCGTGTTGATATCGGGATTCCGGCTGGATACAGGTATCCGGGCATCCAGCAGTTCAAAAACAACATGCACGAGTTTGAGGTGTTCGCGAATGAGTTTCCGGGTTTTCGCCATATGACCCGGATACCAGTGCAGTTTCATGGATTATCTTCCCGTGCCTATTAGTGTTGCCCTGCCCGGCGGCCAGTACAGGGCCTGAGCCTTTCCGATTATATATTTTTGATCCAGGAGACCCCAGACGCGGCTGTCCTCGCTGTTCATCCTGTTGTCGCCGAGCATGAAATAGGAACCCTTCGGGATATTAACCGGCCCGTAGTCCGAAAAGGTTACATTGGGGGGCAGGTAAGGCTCGGATATCATTTTACCGTTAACGAACAGCTTGCCGCCTAACAGAGTCACTGATTCGCCGCCGAGACCGATAAGACGTTTGACGTAAGTCTTCTTGGGATCGAGCGGATAGTGGAAGACAACGACGTCGCCCCGCTGGGGCGGGTGGAACCTGTAAGAAAGCTTGGAGACTATTATTCGGTCCCCTTTGTACAATGTGGGGATCATCGAACCGGATGGGATATAGAAAGGTTGGAACATAAAGGTGCGGATTATCACCGCAAGGACTATCGCAATAACTAAAGACTCAAGGATGTCACCAAATATACCGTGCTTTTCTGACACTTACGGTAAGACCCCCCTGGATTATTGTGGACACCGGTAAAATTCAAACCTTCGAAAAAAGAAAAAAGGACCCCTTACCGGGTCCCTGATAAATTCTAGCGTCGTTCTTGAATACGTGCCGCTTTGCCCTGCAGTTTGCGCAGGTAGTACAGGCGCGCGCGCCGTACCCGGCCACGCCTCATAACTTCGATCCGTTCGATGCGCGGGGAGTAAAGCGGGAATATGCGTTCCACGCCCACACCGTATGATACGCGACGGACGGTAAAGGTCGCGTCGAGACCCCCGCCGCGCCGCCGGATGACTACGCCGCCGAACATCTGGGTGCGTTCCCGGTTTCCTTCAACCACCTTGACGTGAACGCGCACCGTGTCGCCGGGCCGGAAATCTGCGATCTCTTTCTTAAGATGCTCCTCACCGGCAAATATTTCTGTAAGGTTACTCATCGTTGAACCCCCTCAATTCTTCATGAAATACCAACCCCCGGTAAGACCAGGTTAAATTATACCACGCCAACCTCCGCCTCGCAACAACAAAGAAATCGGGTACCTTTTCATGCCTACCGTCGTCGAGAGCGACGATAAGCGCGCATTTCAGATATCGGATACAGATATCGGATACAGGAGATAAGAAGTCGGATTTCTTGAAAGAATTCGCTGTTGCGAATTCTTCCGTTGAGTCTGACCTCTGATTTCCGGCTTCCGACATCCGAATTCTGTACACTCCTCCAGGCACTCAATATGATTTACGTCTTAGCTAATGATTGCCTTCCTGCTGAACCATTTATAGCAATTCGTTGAGTGCTGGACCCAAGCCATTTTTTCTTGCTCTGCTTGCTTCCCGCCGTCCGGCACTCAACTAACCCGATAACGATGGCGTATGTCTAAGTCGTAGCGTATATTTGAGTTCTGGGTCAGCGAAACACTAAGCGGCTTAACGGTTACAAAAACGGTTGACAGACTTTCGTTTCATCCTCATGAATCCGACTTGCCTTTGACTTTATTAATCCGGTCGATGCGGGCTGCAAGCTCTTGAATAAAGCGCCGGTCCTCGGCGTCGAACTGCGACGGCTGCACCAGCTCCGGGCGCCGCACCAGCGTCCGGACAAGCGCTTCTTCGCGGCGCCACCTTTCGATCCTGGCGTGGTGCCCGCTTAACAAAACCTCGGGGACCTCTAATCCTTCGAAATCGCGGGGCCTGGTGTACTGAGGGTGTTCCAGGAGACCGGCGCTGAACGAATCGGCTGCCGGCGAGGTTTCGTCGCCCAGCACTCCCGGGATAAGCCGGGAAACCACGTCGATTACCACCATCGCCGCCAGTTCGCCGCCGGTAAGCACGTAATCACCTATGGAAATCTCCGCGGTTACGCGTTCCCGGACACGTTCATCGACTCCCTCGTAATGGCCGCAAACCAGGACGATGTGCCGCATCTGCGCCATCTCACAGGCCATATCCTGGGAAAGGCGTTCACCCTGGGGGCAAAGCAGGACCACCGCGCCGGGCTTGCTTTGCGACCGCTGTTCTATGGATTTCAAGGCCAGGAAGAAGGGGGCGGGATTCATCACCATGCCCGCGCCGCCGCCGAACGGGGTGTCGTCCACCGTCCTGTGTTTATTACACGAATAATCGCGTATATTAATCAGGTTGACTGTTACAATCCCCGCGGCAATCGCCCGCTTGAGAATGCTTTCCGAAAGAGGCCCCGAAAACATTTCCGGGAAAAGCGTTAAAACGTCAAAAAGCATTTTACTCATACTTTCTATTTAAACATCGATCCATCACAGAGGCACAGAGAACACAGAGATGAAAACAAACAGATATTACCATGCCTATTCTGTTTTTCTGCGACCTCTGGGTCTCTGTGGTTCACACTTTGGCTCCGGCAGTCCGGTAAGAAATTAAGAAGGATTGCAAACGCGGTAAAGGCGGGCGGTTACGGCAAACCGGCCGGAAGCCGTACCACCATACGTCGGCCGGGGACGTCGATCTCCAGGACCACTTCTTTTAAAGCGGGGATCAGGATTTCCCTGCCGTCAGTCAGGCGGATGCTGTAAACGTCGTTTGCTCCCGTCTGGAAAACCTCGCTTATCGTCCCGAGACGGCTTCCGTCTTCCGCCCAGACCTCGAGGCCTATGACGTCAAAGATATAATAGCTCCCGTCGGGGAGCGGCGCTGCTTCCTCACGGGGAACCTTGATAAGGGTTCCCCGCAACAACTCCGCGGCGTTCATATCCTTCACTTCCGCCAATTTGAGGAGCACAAACCGTTTATGCCGTTCAGCGCTTTCGACCGTGTATTTCCTGCACTGACCGTCCTTAAAAACCGTGACCGTAGACATGCCCGAAAAACGTTCCGGAAAATCCGTAAGGGGAAGAACACGGACGGTTCCCCGGTGCCCGTGGGGCGCCACAATTTCACCGATGGCTATCAAATCCCGGTTCACCAGACTCAACCCTGTTCCCTCAGAGCTACGATCTTATCCTCCTCGATTACGACCTCCACCGGGTTCAGGCGTCTCGCGTCGTCACCTATATGTATCTCCACGAGGCTTTCGGTCCGGCCCTGAATAATCTCAGTTCCGGGAGGCAAATCTTTTATTGTCTCGTATTGGTTTCTCAATCGTTCCCTGGCGTCGGCATTCTCGCGGCGCATCCTTTCCGTATCTTCTGCGGCTGCAGGTGCGGGACGGGCTTTCTTTTCCGCTTGCACGCGCTTTGCCTGGAATTCCGCACGCTGCACCTCGCGGTCCGCCTCTGCGATCGCCGCCGCCAGTTTTTCCAGCAACTCTTTTTTATAGTTTTCGGTTAACCGTACCTTCAGGATGACAGGCCGGGTAACGGTAATCTGGTCCATATCCCTCACCGGCGCTACAAAATTTCCACAACCACTTTTTTACGGGATTTGGCAGCCGCCGCTTTGACAACCTGCCGGATTGCCCGCGCAATCCGGCCCTGTTTTCCGATTACCTTTCCTACATCTTCGGGAGCAACCCGCAGCTCTACCACAACCGATTTTTCCTGCTCCACTAATTTAACGTTGACCGCTTCCGGGTTGTCTACCAGGGCTTTGGCCAAAATCTCCACGAGTTCTTTCATAAATTAGCCCCTTCCTTTTCCCCCGCCGGCAATGATGTTGCCGCGAATAAACAGGGTCCTAACCGTCTGCGACAACTGGGCTCCCTTGGCGATCCATTCCTTGGCCCGTTCCTCGTTGATTTTGACCTCGGCCGGGTCCGTTAAAGGGTTGTAAAAACCTATCTCTTCGATAAAACGGCCGTCCCGCGGTGAACGCCCGTCCGCCACCACAATGCGGTACCGCGGCTGTTTTTTTGCTCCTATGCGTTTGAGTCTGATCCTAACCACGTTTGTCACCTCCTTTATAGATAAGTGTTCTTTCGTAGGGCGCGGCGATTAGTAACGCATTGCTACGTGTTTCAGAAGTCAGATGCAGGATGTCGGAAGTCGGAATTCTCGAAGGAATTCGCTGTAGCGAATTCCCACTTTCAATCTGACCTCTGATTTCTGGTATCTAACCTCTGAATACAGTACGCTCCGGTTCGTCTCCCCCGGTCTTCCTTGCACTGCATCACTTCTCGCCACGTTCCGTTTATGTTACTTTTCTGCATCTCAGTAACCAGCTTACGGGTCTACGTTTTCATCACTTCAGATGGAGCGGCCTACAGCCGCATGGCGAACTCCTTCTGAAATCGTTTCTTCCTTTGTTATTAAAGTGGTTTTGAATTTCGTTTTAACTAAAAGGGAAACGACCCATCCTTGCGCCTTTCTTTATCCCTTTCTCAAAGGACGAAAGCTGGCGGATCATCTTCTTGGTTTGTTCGAACTGTTTCAGCAGGCGATTAATGTCCTGGACCGTGGTTCCGCTTCCGCCGGCGATCCGACGCCGCCTGCCGCCGTCGATAATCTCGGGGCGCCGCCTTTCTTCGACGGTCATAGAGTTGATTATCGCCTCGGTCCACGCCAGATCCCGCTCGTCAAACTGGAGGTCTTCACGCATTTTCTTTAACCCGCCTAAACCGGGTATCATCTCCAAAATATGATCGAGCGGTCCCATCTTTTTGAACTGGCGGAGCTGGTTCATGAAATCTTCAAGGTTGAAATCGGCGCTCTTAATCCGCTTCTGCAGGTCGACGGCCTGTTGGGCGTCAAACGAATCCTGCGCTTTTTCGATTAAAGTGAGGACGTCTCCCATCCCCAGAATCCGGTCGGCCATACGATCGGGGTGAAAGGGTTCAAGCATATCGAGCTTCTCGCCCATACCCGCGAACTTAATGGGGCGACCGGTTACCTCCCGGATGGACAGCGCCGCGCCGCCCCTGGTGTCGCCATCCAGCTTGGTCAGCACCACCCCGTCGACGCCAAGGCGGCTGTGAAAGCTTTCAGCTACCGTTACGGCGTCCTGCCCGGTCATTGAATCAACCACGAGCAGAATCTCGTGGGGCTTGACCCTGGCCTTGATTCCCTCAAGTTCCTGCATTAATTCCTCATTGATATGCAGGCGACCGGCGGTATCGATGATAACGGTGTCGTACCCTTTTTGGGCCGCCTCTTCGCCGGCGCCGGCGGCGATAAGCACCGGATTCTCTTTTCGGGTGAATACCGGTATCTGGATCTGGGCGCCCAGAACCTCCAGCTGCTTAACGGCCGCGGGGCGGTATATGTCCGCGGCCACCAGCAGGGGCCGCCGCCCCTGCCTTTTCAGAATCAGGGCCAGTTTGGCGGCGGTAGTAGTCTTGCCGGACCCCTGTAGGCCTACCAGCATAATCACAGTGGGGGGTCTGGAAGCGATGTTCAACCGGGCGTTTTCACCGCCCATAAGGGTGGCAAGCTCGTCGCGTACGATTTTCACGACCTGATGCGCCGGGTTGAGGTGTTCCAAAACCTCCTGGCCCACCGCCCTGTCCCGGATGCGCTTTATAAAATCCTTTACCACTTTGAAGTTGACGTCCGCTTCAAGAAGGGCTACCCGTACTTCCTTCAGCGCCGCATTAACGTCTTCCTCCGACAGCTTGCCTTTGCCTTTGAGCTTTTTAAAGGTCTCGGCAAGCTTATCCGCAAGGCTGGAAAACATCGTTCCCCCCCTTTCAGGCATAATGCCTTCCGCCGCTATAAAAACCTGCAAGAGCGGACCGGTCCGCTCGTTCTAAGTCTTAAGAGGTTGCTGCAAAATAACGCCCCGCTTACACTTCATGTCCCCACTTCAAAATAAGCATACAGATTGATTTTACTGAAACGCACCGTTCGCTGTCAAGCAAAGCCAGCGCCGGGGTTGAAATTCTACAAAATAGATATAATATATATTTTAACATGCCGTGAAAGAAACGTTTCCTTTGATTTATCTGCCAAAGGCTTTTTTATCCGCGGATAATTAAATAGAAGCGGCTCAGGGCTTTGAGGCGGCACTTATAAGGAGGGTCCGATGGTGGGCGAAGAATCTAATTTGATGAGTCTTGACCGGGCGCTTTCACTAAGTCGCGCGGAGGTTCGCGAGATGCACCAGGAGTACCTCAATTCCGGTCTGGCGACCCTGTTGAAGCTCATGGATTTCGACAAACGTTTTGTCCGGGCGGAGGGTGTAAGCCTGTGGGACGTTGACGGGAAGGAATATCTCGACTTTCTCGGCGGTTATGGTTCTCTGAATACCGGGCACAACCATCCGCGAGTCATCGCGGCGGTTGATGCGGTGCGGGGTGTTCCGAATCTTTTGCAGGCTTCTCTTTCCCCGCTGGCCGGCGCGCTTGCCAAAAATCTGGCGGCTATCGCACCCGGCGACCTCAAGCGATCCTTCTTCTGCAACAGCGGCGCCGAGGCGGTGGAGGGCGCCATAAAACTCGCGCGCATCGGCACCGGTAGGCCCAAGCTGATATACACGGTGAATTCCTTCCACGGTAAAACCTTCGGCGCCCTTTCGGTTACGGGGCGGGCGAAATACCAGGAGGCGTTCCGGCCTCTGGTTTCGGAGTGCGCGGCGGTTCCATTCGACGATCTTGAGGCACTCGAAAAAGCGCTCCACTCAAAGGACTCGGCGGCTTTTATCGTCGAACCGATACAGGGTGAGGGAGGCATCAACCTTCCGTCAGACGGTTATCTAAGGGAGTGCAAAAGACTCTGCGCCAAGTACGGCACGTTGCTCGTCATGGATGAGATTCAGACGGGGTTGGGCCGGACCGGGAAGATGTTCGCCTGCGAACACGACAATGTCGAGCCCGATATCCTCTGCCTGGCGAAATCACTCGGCGGCGGCGTGATGCCCGTGGGCGCGTATATCGCCACCGACGCCGCCTGGAAGAAAGCCTACGGTTCGATCGACAAGTGCCTGCTTCACACCTCTACCTTCGGGGGGAACGCCTGGGCCTGCGCCGCGGCGCTTGCGGCCCTGGAGGTGATTATTGACGAAGACCTTTCGCGTCAGGCCGCCGAAAAGGGCGAGTACCTGATGCGTCGTCTCGGTGAGCTGAAAAAGGGTTCCCCGCTGCTGAAAGAGGTCCGCGGCAGAGGGCTTCTCATCGGCCTTGAGTTCGCCGAGGGTAAGAAAGGTCTTACCCACAAGCTGACTTTCGGCCTCCTCGACAAACTGTCGAACGAGTACCTAGGCAGTCTGGTGTCGGGTGAGTTCCTGAACAAGTACCGGGTTCTAACAGCTTATACACTGAACAACCCGAACGTTATCAGGCTTGAACCGCCGCTTGTCGTGTCCCGGGAGCAGATCGACCACGTCCTCAAGGCGCTGGCTGAGATCCTGGACCGGAACCGCAGTTTCCTTGGGATCGCCGCAAAGAGTTTTATCCCGGGCCTGAAAACATCGGGCTGAACTCAGAAAGTATGTCCTGAACCCGTAACAGGAGGAACCATGCGTCTTGGCCTTGTAAGCGACACCCACGGGGAAACCGAAAACCTGCGTTCCGCCGCCCGGATGCTCATGCGTGACTGGCGGGTAGAAACTGTTGTGCACCTCGGGGACGAATGCGAAGACATCGCCGTTCTCAAGGATTATCCCCTTAAAATCATCCAGGTGCCCGGTGTCTACTGCGAGCACTACCGGAACCCGGCCATAACCAACCGGCTGCTCATGGAATTCGAGGGCTACCGTATCCTTTTCACCCATACGCCGGGTCCCCATAAGAACGACCTGCCCGGCGACCCCGACCCGGCGGCGCTTGCCGCGCGGGGTGAAGTGGACATAGTGGCGTACGGGCATACCCACGTCCCGGAAATCAGGGTGGAGGGGACAGTTCTCTGGGTCAACCCCGGTCATTTGAAGAGCAGCGATAAGAAGGGGTATCCTCCCGGTTTTGCCGTGCTTGAGCTGGGACCGGACGGCCCGACGTGCCGGATCATCAATCTTCGGAGCGGGGCTGTTTCTCAGAGCACATAAGACCCAATTCGCCGGATTCCCACCGGCAGCGGGCAGACTTCCAAGAACGATTACCCGTAACGATGCCGTTAATTTAATAATGTATGTTTTATGCTTGCGCCCGAAGGGAACCTTTGGGTTTTTTGTTTTTAGTTAAGAAAAATAAATAAATAATAAGAATTTTGTCGATATTTTTTTATTTTACTTGCAGGAATTCCCGTCATCTTATAGAATAGGTGGTGGTAAGTGGAGGAAAGTGGTGGAAACCCTGGTGTATAACCGATGTTCATAGGGGAGTTCTTACACACCCTTGATATCAAGGGACGCGTCTTCATTCCCGCCCGCTTCAAAGAGGGGCTGGGTGAGCGTTTTATTGTCACCAAGGGTCTCGACCGCTGTCTCTTCTGCTTTCCCAGGTCGGAATGGGAAGCCACCGAAAAGAAGCTTCGCCGTCTTACGTTTGCCAGGGCGGATGCCCGCGCGTTCGCGAGGCTTTTCTTTTCCGGGGCGTCGGAATTGGAAGTGGACAAACAGGGCAGAATACTTGTTCCGGGTAACCTTAGGGAATATGCGGGCCTTTCGAAGGATGTGGTGATTCTCGGGGTTTCCTCCCGGGTTGAGATCTGGGCGAAAGAAGAGTGGGGGGACTACAGCTCCAAAACCCAGGCGGCTTATGAAGAGATCGCAGAAAAGATTGTTGATTTGGATTTTGCACCGGAAGACTAAACATACTTGAAGGTGGTGGTCGAGTTGGAGTTTCGCCATAAACCGGTGATGCTTAAAGAGGCAGTGGAGATGCTCGTAGTGAACCCGGAAGGAGTATATGTGGATTGCACCATCGGGGGCGGCGGACACGCAATGGAAATCCTGCGCTTGCTTGGGCCACAAGGGCGGCTGATCGGCTTCGACGTCGCCCCGCAGGCCTTGGCCGCGGCGCGTGCGCGTCTGGACGGGGACGGCCGGATACGGTTTGTTCGCGCGAATTTCCGTAACCTGGCCGATTCGCTGGCGGAGTTGGGGATCGATCGAGTCGACGGCCTGCTCTACGACCTGGGTGTTTCTTCCTACCAGTTTGACAATCCGGACCGGGGGTTTAGTTACTGGGACGATGTGACACTCGACATGAGGATGAACCCCGAAGGGCCGGTTATCGCCGCCCGTCTCGTCAACACCCTGAGCGAAAAGGAACTGGGGCATATCATCAGGGAGTACGGAGAGGAAAAATGGGCGGAAAGGATTGCGGAGTTTATTGTAAAGGAAAGGGCGGAGCGCCCCATAACCACTACCGGCGAGCTGGTCGACGTGATTAAAAAGGCCGTACCCTCGGCGGTCCGCAGGATGGGCCCCCACCCGGCGAGGCGTACCTTTCAGGCGCTACGCATCGCCGTCAACCAGGAGCTCGATGCCTTGAAGGAATCGCTGGAGCAGGCCCTTCCGCTGCTTAAACCGGGCGGGCGGCTGGTGGTCTTGAGCTATCACTCGCTGGAGGACAGGATCGTGAAGGATTTCATCCGGGCGGCGTATGCTTCTTGTGTTTGCCCGCCAGGTACCCCGATATGTGTTTGTTCGAAGAAGCAGGAACTAACGCCGGTGACAAAAAGGCCGCGGACGCCGACCGGCGAGGAACTCGGGCGCAACCCCCGTTCGCGCAGCGTGCGGATGCGGGTGGCTGAGAAGGTGGGCTAGCCGTTATCGGTAGCAGGAGTTCTTCTATCCGGAAAGGAGGATGAATAAACTTGGTATTAGCCGGGGACCGGGTTCTCCGTCCTTTACCGCGGCAGGAACCACCTATCGCCGAACCCCGAAAGAAATATGTTCCGGCCCTGGGCTTTCAGGTCAGCGGGCTGGTGATCATCGGTTTCTTTCTCGGGTTGACGGTTATCCTATGCCAGGCCAGGATTATCTCCGTCGGTTTCAACCTCCAGGAACTTCAGAGGGAACTGGCCATGGCGCAGGAAGAGAACCAGGCGTTGGACGGCGCCATTCAGCGAATGGTAGCGCCGGATAAGATCGAAGCGGCGGCGGTTAACAGGCTCGGAATGGTGCGCCCGCCCGCCGGGGGAGAGATAAAACTGGTAGTGCCCGTTTCGGATGCCCCCGCGGCCGCACCCGTACTAAAGCCGACGGAACAGCGCGGCGCCGCGCCTGGAGAAGCGGGCTGGCTGCAGTCGTTGTTTGAGGTGCTTTCCTTTAAGAATATGGATTCGTCAAGGGCTTCGTGAGGGTTCGATAATGAACAGAATTCCCCTGTAGCAACTGTCACTTTTAAATCAGATCTTCCTGATACTTAAAAACTCTTCAATTTTACACTCTTCAACAGCGGAGCAAGGTGTCTTTAGCGTCGAAGCTTGGGTTCAAATAAAAGGTTTATCGCAGGTCAAACCTCCGGGTGGAGCCGAAAAAGCGTTGCTGAAAGGATTCACGGGCGCGGCAGCGATTTTTCGGAATCACCCTTAGATTTCATTAGCGACGGAACACGCACTAATCCAACGGCTTTTGGTGGTTAAACTTAGTAAAAATCCGGAGGTTGCGAAAAAAAAGCCGTTTTGCAGCAGCCTCCTAGGCGTCGGGAGTGGTTCAATTGGCAGAGATTATCATACGAAAACGCCTGACGCAGCTTCTTTTCGTAGTAGTCCTTATTTTCTTTGTCCTGATCGGTCGTCTGACGTGGCTTCAACTGGTGCGCGGCGGCGAGCTTGAACAAGGGGCGCAGGAGAACAGGATCCGCCATATTGACGTTGAAGCCAGGCGCGGGGACATCCGCGACCGCAACGGTAAAGTGCTTGTTACCAGCGTGAGCTGCGAATCGATAGTGGCGATGCCGGCGCAGGTGTCCGATCCTTCCCCGACGGCGGAAAAGCTGTCTTCAGTCCTGGGAATAGACCGCGATGAGGTCTACAAGCGGGTGACTGCTAAAAGCTCTTTTGTTTGGCTTAAGCGAAAAGTGGATTATAAGACGGGACAACAGGTCCGCGGCCTGAGACTCGACGGTATCGAACTGATTGAAGAAAGCCGGCGGCAGTACAACCACGGAACCCTGGCCTCTCACGTCTTAGGATTTGTCGGAATCGACAACCAGGGCCTGACTGGCATTGAAATGACTCATGATAAGGATTTGCGCGGCAAGCCCGGGAGGATTGTGATCGAGCAGGACGCCGCAGGACGTAACATTCCCACCGCGCTTCATCAGTTAAAGCCCCCGGTTTCGGGAAATAACCTTATCCTTACCATCGACGAGACGATCCAGTATTTTGCCGAGCGCGAACTGGATAAAATCGTTAATACCTGTAAACCGTCGAGTGCGGTTATAATTGTAATGGACCCCAAAACAGGGGAAGTACTGGCGCTGGGAAACCGGCCCACGTATGACCCGGACGGTTGGTCGAAAGCACCCAGGGCGGTATGGGACCGTAATCCGGCGATCTGGCAGCTTTTCGAACCGGGGTCGACTTTCAAGATCGTTACGGCCTCGGCGGGGCTTTCCGAGGGCGTCGTAACCCCGAATACCCCCCGCTTTTGTCCGGGTTTCATCAAAGTGGCCGACAGGCATATCCGCTGTTGGAAGGATGGCGGTCACGGATCCTTGAGCTTTGCCGAGGTTGTTGAAAACTCCTGCAACCCCGGTTTTATCCAGACTGGTTTGGACCTCGGGCGGGACAAGTTTTATAAGTACGTCAAGGCATTTGGTTTTGGCGAGCCGACAGGGATAGAACTGCCCGGGGAGGCGAAGGGAATACTGATCCCGCAGGAGAAGGCCACCAACCTCAACATAGCGACGATGGCCATCGGGCAGTCGATTGCGGTTACGCCGGTTCAGCTTATCACCGCGGCCGCGGCGGTGGCCAACAGCGGGGAACTGGTGCGCCCGCGACTGGTACGGGAGATAACCTCGACGGACGGCAAAGTGGTGCGCCGCTTCGAGGCGGAGCGTGTGAGAAGGGTTCTCTCGACGGAAAAGGCGCGGGAATTGAGCGCTCTGCTGGAAAACGTGGTGGCCAACGGGACGGGTGTCAACGCCTACCTCGACGGTTACCGTACGGCGGGAAAAACAGGCACCGCCCAGGTCGTGGGGCCCGCCGGCGGTTACGTGTCGGGGAAATACGTCGCTTCTTTCGTCGGTTTTGCCCCTGTGGATAACCCGCGATTGGTCACCCTGGTGGTGATTTCGGAGCCCCAGGGCGCTTACTACGGCGGGCAGATAGCGGCGCCCGTGTTTAAAGCGGTGATGCAGGACGCACTCCGTTACCTGTGCGTACCGCAGCAGGAAGGTCTCAAAAAACCCGAACAGCCGTGGTACCTGATGGAGACCGAACCAAAACCGGTAACGGTGCCGCAAGTCGTCAACCTTCCGCTTGAGGAGGCCATTGAGAACCTGAAGGCGGCGCAATTAGGGTTTACGCTTAAGGGCGAGGGCGGCGTGGTTCGCGCGCAGGTCCCGCAAAGCGGTGCCACGGTGCTGAGCGGCACCAGGGTGGTACTGGAATTGAAGCAAGGACCTGAAAACGGTAAGGCGGAGGTGACGGTGCCCGATGTTATCGGCCTTACTATTAAAGACACGGCCGTTTTGCTCGAAAAGGTGGGGCTCTGCCTAGCTCCCTCGGGGACCGGAATCGCCGTCGAGCAAAAGCCGGCGCCCAAGACAAAGGTGCGTCGCGGCGAGAAAATCAGGGTGCGGTTTGAGCCGCCGGATGAGGAGCAGGACGAGTCGCTGCCGACGGTCCTGCACCCTTGACGGTACCGGCCCAAGGCTTGTTTCAGGCTCAAACAGGCAATAATATATCGGGATTGAAAAACCAATCAGGTATGTGTTAAGCTCAGTGTCCGGAAGCAAACAGCAAAACATCAGGAGGAAGTATTTTGACGGAAAACCTGTCCAAGATTTTTGAGCTTGACCCGGCGGGACTCGCCTATGATTCACGACGGGTGGAACCCGGTTTTGTTTTCTTTGCGATCCAGGGATTTCAGCTGGACGGACACGACTATGTCGGGGACGCGGTGCAGCGCGGGGCTGCCGCCGTAGTGGTCGAAAAAGATATCGAGGAGCCGGCCGGGGTGGCTGTCTTTCGGGTGCCGGATTCACGGGCGGCGCTGGCGTCGGCGGCGGCACGGTTTTACGGTTATCCCGCACAGAGGCTGCGTATGGTCGGGGTCACGGGTACCAACGGAAAGACCACCACCACTCACCTCATCAGCGCGATCTATGGGGCGCAGGGGGAAAAGGTGGGACTTATCGGTACCCTGTGCGCGAGGATCGGGGATGTTGTAGTTCCGGAAGAGCGCACCACGCCGGAGTCGCTGGAGTTGCAGGCGCTGTTGCGCCGGATGGCGGACGCGGGAGTGACCGTGGCGGTCATGGAGGTTTCCTCGCACGCCCTGGCACTGCAGCGCGTTGCGGGTGTCGAATACGATGTGGCGGTTTTCACCAACCTGACCCAGGACCACCTTGATTTTCACAAGGATTTGGAGGATTATTTCCGGACCAAGGAACTGCTTTTCACCGGACTGAAGGCGCCCGCCGGCAAACAGG
This sequence comes from Bacillota bacterium, assembly GCA_040755295.1. Taxonomy (NCBI): domain Bacteria; kingdom Bacillati; phylum Bacillota; species Bacillota bacterium. Next base: position 30,383 of record JBFMBK010000005.1, read on the forward strand.
GTTCCAAGCTGGCGGTAGTTAACGCCGACGACCGGTACGGGGTGAGGTTGGCTTCCACCAGCGGCGGCAGGGTCCTTACCTACGGTGTTGAGAACCCCGCCGGGGTGCGGGCGCGGGATATCGTTCTCAAGGAATCCGGGGCTGATTTTACGGTCGAAGGGACGTGGGGGAAAACCCCCTTGAGACTGAAGCTCGCCGGTGGATTTAACGTTTACAACGCTCTGGCGGCATTTGCGACGGGCTTTGCGGAAGGGTTCCCGCCGGGTGACGTGGCGCGGGCGCTCGAAAACGCGGGATCGGTGCCCGGGCGTTTTGAACGCGTGGATGCGGGGCAGGACTTTACGGTGGTGGTCGATTACGCGCACACGCCGGACGGATTGGAAAACGTGTTGCGAGCGGCGCGGGCTTTGGCCCGCGGCAAGGTGGTCGTGGTTTTTGGCTGTGGGGGCGACCGGGATTCGACCAAGCGTCCCTTGATGGGTGAAGCGGCGGGCAGGTTGGCCGACTTTGCGGTGGTGACCTCCGACAACCCGCGCAGCGAGGACCCGCGGAAGATTATTGCGGCGGTAGAGACCGGGGTCAGGAGCGCCGGGCAGACGCGTTATATAATCGAGCCCGACCGCCGCAAGGCGATTAAAGAAGCCTTTACGCGCGCTCAACCAGGGGACATTGTCGTGCTGGCGGGGAAAGGCCATGAGGACTACCAGATTATCGGCACTCAGAAAATTCCGTTTGATGACCGCAAGGTTGCGGTGGAGGTCTGGCAGGAGATTCGGATCGGAAAAGGCCGGGGTTCAGTAGTCAGTAGTTAGTAGTCAGCAGTTAGTAGGTGTCACGAGTCGCGAGTTAAGTCCTAATTCGAAAGACCCAGTCCTCAGTCTCTGTTTCCGAACTTAGGACTCAGGACATAGGACTTAGGACTTAGGACTTAGAACTTAGAACTTAGAACTAAGGAACTTAGAACTAAGGAACTTAGAACTAAGGACTCGGGACTTGGACCTTCGGGAGCAGAATTAGATAAATGTTGCCTTTAACCATTGGGGAGACAGCAAAAGTACTGGACGCCGAACTTGTACGGGGTGATCCGTCACGGATTGCGACGGCGGTAACCACGGACAGTCGTGAGGTAAAACCGGGAGCGCTTTTTTTCGCCCTCGCCGGAGAGAGGTACGACGGCCATCATTTCACCGGTGAGGCGCTGGATAGGGGTGCCGCCGGGGTGGTCGTGTCGCGGGCGGTTCCCGCGACAGGCGCGGCTTCGGTGGTTCTGTTGGTCCCCGATGTCCTGGCGGCGCTGGGGAAATTGGCGCGTTATATACGCCGGCTGGCTGGTGTTTTTCTGATAGGGGTAACCGGGAGCACCGGGAAGACAAGTACCAAGGACGTAATGGCGGCTGTGCTCGCAGTCCGTTACCGGGTGCTTGCCACCAGGGGCAACCTTAACAACGAGATCGGTGTTCCGCTGACCCTGCTGAGATTGGAAACGGGGCATAAAGTGGCGGTGGTGGAAATGGCGATGCGGGGAGCCGGAGAAATCGCCGCGCTCGCTGATGTTTGCCGCCCCGACGCGGCGGTGATCACGAATATCGGGGAGACGCACCTTGAACGTCTCGGGAGTGTCCGGGCGATCGCCCGGGTCAAGGGCGAGATCCTGGACTTTATACCCCCGGAGGGATTTGCAGTTCTGCACGACGAAAGCCCGTTTATTTCGGAGGAAGCGGGACGCTGCCGCGGCCGGGTCGTTTTCTTCGGGACCGGAAGCGGTGCGGCGGTCAGGCTTGTCGGTTATAATGCCGCCGACGAGGGCGGCCGGTTCCGGGTGGCTGCGGAAGACCGGGAAGAGGAGTATTTTCTCCCTGTGCCCGGTTTTCATAACGCCCTCAACGCGGTTGCTGCGATTGCGGTGGCGCGTGAAATGGGCCTGACAACCGACGAGATCAGAGATGGGCTGAGCGGTGTCAGGTTGAGCGACATGCGGTCGGAAATAAGAAAAATAGGTTCACTTACAGTGATTAACGATGCTTACAATGCCAATCCTGCATCCATGCGGGCGGCGCTCGCCTTGTTAAAGCAAATGGCGGGGGGCAGGCGCCGGGTGGCGGTTCTCGGTAATATGCTGGAGTTAGGCGAACGGGCGGTCGATGCCCACCGGGAGGTGGGCAGGGCGGCGGCCGATTGTGCGGACGTGGTGGTGGCGGTGGGCGATCTTGCGCAGGGGATAGCGGCGGGCGCCGTTTCCGCCGGCGTTTCCGCGGGGAAGGTTTTCCCCTGCGCCGACGCGGCGTCTGCGGCAGCAGTGCTGAAAAGCGTCTTGCGGGGAGACGAAGTTGTGCTGGTGAAAGCCTCTCGCGGCATGCACCTTGAGACGGTAGTAAGCGCCCTGGAAACCGGGGGTGTAGAATCTTGACAACCCAGGTTGCGGCGTCTTTCGGAGTTTCTTTTCTGGTTACGGTTATAGCCGGCCTGTTTTTAATTCCCGTCCTCAGAAGGCTGAGGGTCGGTCAGTCGGTACGCAACGACGGTCCCGCCAGGCACTTTTCCAAGGCCGGGACGCCGACCATGGGAGGGGTAATCTTTCTTCTGGGGATAACCTTCACGGCGTTGTTTTTCAGCCGGGGGAATAAGGAGGCGCTGGCCCTTCTTTTCGTTACACTGTGTTTCGGCATGGTCGGTTTCCTGGATGATTTCCTGAAGGTTGTCCGGAATCGTTCGTTGGGACTCAGGGCACGTGAGAAACTTCTGGTGCAGGTCGTTGTATCCTTCGGACTGGTGCTGTTTGCGGTTTTTTTCGCCGGGCGCGGCACGGACTTTACGATTCCTTTTTCCGGTTTGTTCCGTGACGGCGGGTTCCATCTCGATTACGGCTTCGGATTTTTTGCGATATTCACGGTGTTGTTCGTGGCCGGGATGGCCAACGCCGTCAACCTTACCGACGGTCTGGACGGCCTTGCCGCCGGGTTGACTGTGATTGCGGCTTCGGTGTATGTTTTTTTTGCCCTGGTTGTGGACAAAATCGGGCTTGCCGTGGACCTGAGCGCGGTAGCGGGAGGGTGCCTGGGTTTTCTGGTTTATAACCGGCACCCGGCGCGGGTTTTCATGGGCGACACCGGTTCGCTGGCGCTCGGGGGAGCACTGGCGACGGCGGCGGTTTTGACGCGCAGTGAACCTTTCTTAATAATTGTAGGAATTGTTTTTATAGTCGAAATGTTATCAGTCGTAATACAAGTTATCTCATTCCAGCTTACCGGAAGGCGGGTGTTCCGGATGAGTCCTGTTCACCACCATTTCGAACTCTGCGGGTGGTCGGAAAACCGGGTGGTCCTGTCCTTCTGGCTGGCGGGGTTGATCTCGGGTCTCGTGGGCCTGGCGGGACTTTACCGCTTAGGATAAGTCCCGAGTCCAAAGTCACGAGTCGAAAGTCGAACTCGTTGGCTCGCGACTCGTAACCCGTGACTCGTGACCAATGACATAGGAGCGTGTTTACATTGCAATTCGAAGGTAAAAATATACTCGTTGTAGGCGCCGGGAAAAGCGGTGTGGCTGCGGCGCGCTTTCTCTCTGCGGAAAAGGCGAATGTGGTCCTCACGGATATCAAGACAGCGGCGGAATTGCCGGAAGCGGCGGCATTAGGTGTCAAAACCTTTTTCGGCGCGTACCCGGCTGTGGCGGGATTTGATCTTGTTGTGGTGAGCCCCGGCGTGCCGACAGAGTTGGAACCGTTGTCGGAGGCCCGTATGCGGGGGATAGAAGTGACCGGGGAACTCGAACTCGCATTCAGTTTGACTTCGGCGCCGGTTGTAGCTATTACCGGCACCAACGGTAAAACCACAACCACCGCGCTCACCGGGGAAATTTTCAAATCGGCGGGATGGCGTACGGTGGTGGCCGGAAATATAGGAACACCTCTGATCAGCTTGGTGGAGGGAGATGTCCCCCCGGATGTTATCGTGGCGGAGGTATCGAGCTTCCAGCTTGAGACCACCCTCCTTTTCCGTCCCCGGGTGGCGGTTGTTCTGAATGTTACACCCGATCATCTTGACCGCCACCGGACTATAGCGGAATACGCGGCGGCCAAAGCTCGCATTTTCGTCAACCAGGAGGAAGGAGACGCCGCCGTGCTCAACCTGGATGATCCGCTGACGGCGGCGATGAAAGGTCAGAGCCGCGGGGTGGAATTATTCTTCAGCAGGCGGCATAACCTTGAGAGTGGCGCGTGTGTCCGTGACGGCAGGCTGTTTTTCGCACACGACGGCGGTCCGGTGGAGATCTGCGGCGCGGGTGAGATCGGCATACCCGGTGCGCACAATCTGGAAAACGCGCTGGCGGCGGTGGCCGCGGCGGGCTTTATGGGTGTGTCGGCGCATGTGATCGCCAAGACGCTGCGGGATTTCAAGGGCGTAACTCACCGCCTTGAATTTGTGGATGATATTGACGGCGTGAGATACATAAATGATTCGAAGGGCACTAATCCCGACGCGGCGATTAAAGCCCTGGAGGCATACGACCGGCCGATAGTACTGATAGCGGGCGGGAGGAACAAGGGAAGCAGGTTTGACGACTTTGCGGCGAAGGTGAAGGAGAAGGCGCGGGTGCTGGTGGTTCTCGGGGAGAGCGCGGAAGAGATTGCGGCGGCGGCGTCAGCGGCGGGCGTTGACCTGATTCTTCGGGCGAAAGGTTTCAAAGAGGCCGTGCATCTCGCGCGAGAGGCCGCACGTCCGGGGGATGTCGTGTTGCTTTCGCCTGCGTGCGCCAGTTGGGACATGTTCAGGAATTATGAAGAGCGCGGGGAGTTGTTCAAGCAAACCGTGCGGGAGATGGCCGTTCCGGATTAAGTCCTGAGTCATGAGTTACGGGTCGGGATTCACGGGTTCAACAGTCCTAAGTCCTCAGTTTAAAGTCCTGAGTCCGAATTTTTTAAAAACCGGCATGGGTTCTGGATTCTGGCTACTGCCCCTTAAACTTGGACCTTGAACTTTAAAGGAGTTCGCTGGGCGACCAGAGGCCGCTCCGGATGAGAATGAAAATGGGACGACCTGTAAGCTGGTTACTTGGATGCAGAAGAGTAACATAAACGGAACGCGACGAGGAGCGATGCAGTGCAAGGAAGACCGGAGGAGACGAACCATTTTAGAAGTTGGATGCAAGAGGTTGGAAGTCGAAACAGAAGTACGGAATTCGCTGTAGCGAATTCCTTCAACTAGTCTAACCTCCAAAATCGCAGCAATGCGTTGAGTATCGCCGCGCCTTACGAAATAAGAACGCATTTTCAGAGGAGGACGGGGAATGCGATCCCGCAGCCACGCCTCACGGCCGCCGGATTTTATTTTATTCCTGAGCGTGCTCACCCTGCTTAGTATCGGGGTGGTTATGGTTTTCAGCGCGAGTGAGTACACCGCTTTGGTGCGCTTTCATGACAGCTTTTACTTCTTCAAGAGACAGTTTTTTTGGGCAGTCATCGGTATTATCGGTATGATCTTCTTTTTGAAATACGACTACCGCAACTTTAGACGGCATGCCCTGTTGTTGTTAGGCATTTCTTTTATGCTTCTTTTAGTGGTTCTGATCCCGGGAGTAGGGTATGCGTCTCACGGGGCACAAAGGTGGATCGATATAGGGCTGCTTCGATTCCAGCCTTCGGAAATCATTAAGTTCGGCATGGTGGTCTTCACGGCGTATGGGCTGAGCGTACAGCGGCCCGGGCCCAGGGGGTTCCGGACCATGTTGCCTTTCCTGGCAGTTGCCGGCATCGCGGCCGGCCTTATTCTGCTTCAGCCCGATCTAGGTACGGCAATGGCGCTGATGGGGACGGTTTTCACGATGCTTTTTTGTGCCGGTTGTTCCATAGCGGCGTTAAGTTCCCTCGGTATGTGCGGCGTCGCCGCGGTGGGTGCGGCAATTTATCTCGAACCATACCGCATGCGGCGTTTCCTGGCTTTTATCGATCCCTGGAAAGATCCTCTGGGAAGCGGCTTTCACATCATCCAGTCGCTTTACGCCCTCGGATCGGGCGGTCTCTTCGGCATGGGACTAGGGCAGGGTAAGCAGAAGTTTCTATACCTGCCCGAGCAGCATACGGATTTCATCTTCGCGGTGATCGGCGAAGAGTTGGGGTTGATAGGGACAGTAGTGGTGGTAAGCCTGTTTATTGTATTCATCTGGCGCGGACTGAGGGTGGCGCTTTTGGCGCCGGATTCCTTCAGCAGTCTTCTGGCGGCCGGAATAACTGCGGGGATCGGACTTCAAGCACTAATAAACATCGGTGTGGTTACCGGGAGTTTGCCGATTACGGGTATTCCGCTGCCGTTCATCAGTTACGGCGGCACGTCGTTGGTTTTTACCCTTTCGGCGGTAGGAGTGCTTCTCAATATATCGCGGCAGGTGGTAAGGTAGTAGAATATTGATGAAAAACATCTTAACCGGTAGAAAAAATGGTCACTTACCATTTGGAGTGCTAGCCGGAGGCTGCGAAAATAACCAGCACTCAATATGAGAGTTAAGAAGAATGCCGTTTGTGGTGCATTTGAGTTGCCCGTACGACTTCCCACATTTTGCGCACCGATTTGAGTGCTTGGGGAAAACGGAACACGGAAGGCGTATTGAGAGGCGGTATGTGAGAAGTTGGAAGTTAGGGTGTCGGAATTACGATTCATAATAGCGGGCGGCGGGACGGGGGGGCACGTATATCCGGCCCTCGCGATAGCCCAGGGTCTGAGCGAAGCATTTGAACACTGCAGGGTTCTTTACGTCGGAACCAAACAGGGCTTGGAGGCCGATATCGTGCCGCGGACCGGGCTGCCCTTTCAGACCATAAGCGCTGCGGGGTTCAAAAGGCGGCTGACGGCCCGGAACCTGTGGTCGGCCACGCTCAGCTTTTGGGGCGCCGGGGAAGCATACCGGCTGGTAAGGGCTTTTAAACCAACCGTGGCGATAGGGACCGGCGGCTATGTCTCCGGACCGGTTCTACTGGCGGCTTACCTTGCCGGCGTTCCGGCGCTGATTCATGAACAAAACGCCTTTCCCGGTCTTACGAACAGACTTCTGGCGCGGACCGCGAGGTGTGTGGCGCTGACTTTTCCCGAGGCCATGCGGCACCTCCCGCGCGGCGCCAGGATAAGAGTCACGGGTCTGCCGGTTAGGGAAGAAATCCGGAGGATCGACCGTGAAGAAGCGCGGGCTCGGCTGGGCGCGGGTGCGGAGACCGTACTGCTTTCCTTCGGCGGCAGCCGCGGCGCCCGGCGGCTTAATGAGGCAATGGTGGATGTGGTTAAGGCCTTTTACGGCAGGCCGGGGGTCAGGATTTATCACGCGACCGGCTCCGCCGGGTATGAGACTTTTACACGGCTCCTTGAGCCGGACGGTATAGACACTATGGGGCAGGGGAACATTACCATCGCGCCCTATTTTTATAACATCGCGGACCATCTGGCCGCGGCGGACTTGGTGCTTTGCAGGGCGGGGGCGGCGACAATAGCGGAAATTACATGTGTGGGAAGGCCCGCGGTTCTGATTCCGTACCCGTATGCCGCGGACAACCATCAGGAGTATAACGCGAAGGCCCTCGTAGACAGGGAAGCTGCGGTTATGATAAGAGACGCGCAGCTTACCGGGAAGAGACTGCTCCGGGAGGTTAACGATCTTCTGGACGCGCCGGAACGATTGACCCAAATGGCGAAAAACAGCGCCCGCCTGGGGAAACCGGATGCTTTGGAGCAGATAATCGCGTGTGTAAGGGAGATCGGAAACCTCGGATAAAGCGGTTAGAAGCCCGTGTGATCATTATATGTACAAGCCTGGTAGCATGCTGAGCAGTATTTGCATAAAATACCGTGGGAATGAGCCCTTGGGAGGAGTAATGGTCTAAAATATGGTTAATTTACCTCAAAATGTGCACTTTGTCGGAATAGGCGGCGCCGGTATGAGCGGTCTGGCAGCGCTTCTTCTATCCCAAGGGTACCGGGTTGCGGGATCGGACGCCAAGCCTTCCCGGGTCACAGAGCGTCTGAAGGCCGACGGAGCCGTCTGCTATTCGGGGCACGCAGCAGAAAATCTCGGCGGCGCGGAGCTGGTGGTGGTATCTTCTGCGATCAAAGCCGAAAACCCCGAAGTGGCGGCGGCCAGGCAGCGCGGTATCCCGGTGATACGGCGGGGGGAACTCCTTGCGGAGACGATGCGGGGGTATCGGAGTGTTGCCGTGGCCGGCGCACACGGTAAAACAACGACAACCGCGATGGTGGCGGCGGTTTTAATCGCGGGAGGGCTTGACCCGACCGTTCTGGTAGGCGGGGAGTGGGCGGCGATAGGCGGCAATTTCCGGTTAGGACGAAGCGGCTATTTCGTTACCGAAGCCGACGAAAGCGATGCCTCTTTCCTGCTGCTTTCGCCGGAGGTGGCGGTCGTAACCAATATCGAAAACGACCATCTTGATTACTACGGCGGGATGGATGCCCTGGTGGACGCCTTCCGCGATTTTATCGGCAAGGTCCAGCAGGGCGGCCTGGCGGTGATTTATCGCGACGACACCAGGCAGGCGGAAATCATCGGCGCGGCCAAAGGGCCGATTCTCACGTACGGACAAAATGCGGAAGCGGATTTCCGGGTTGGAGATATCCGGTTTCGCGGCTTGGTCTCGGAGGCGAGCCTGTACCACAAGGAGGAGTACCTGGGACAACTGACGCTGAGTGTCCCGGGGATGCACAATGTTCTGAACGCCGCTTGCGCTGTGGCGGTCGGCCGGTACTTCGGGGTTTCGTTTAATGATGCCGCCTGCGCCCTTGCAGCCTTCCGTTCCGTGAACCGCCGATTTCAGACTCTTGGCAACGTGGGTGGCATCTGGGTAGTGGACGATTACGCGCACCATCCTACCGAGATCGCGGCGACGATCCAAGCGGCGCGTCAACTGAATCCGGGGCGGGTTATCGCCATTTTCCAGCCGCATCGGTATTCAAGAACCGCTCTTCTGCACGAGGAATTCGGGTCGGCTTTCAACGGTGCGGACACGGTGCTGGTCGATGAGATTTACAGCGCCGGTGAAGCGCCGTTACCGGGTGTGACCTCTGAATTAATCCGGGAGGCGATAACCCGGAACCACGGACGGCCGCCGCTGCAGATGCCGGGGAACGACCGTGCGGCCTATCTGGAAAAGATCGTCCGCCCAGGCGATATCGTTATAACCCTGGGTGCCGGAGACATTTTCCAAGTGGGATTGCAGCTTGTCAAATTGCTAGAGGGCCGTTTTTGCGCCTCCCATTACGAAGTCAGCGGGTAAGCTTTCGGAGGTTTTTACCGTCCGGCCTGAAGGTTCCGTCCGCTTTCCCCAATCCGTATTAAGCATGCCTGTTTTTCGGTTGGGAGTAAGGAGGAAGAATGAGATGTCTTACCTGCCAGCAAGTCTTGCAAGCAGGATAAAAGGGAAGATTCTATACGACGAGCCGCTGAAAAACCATACGACCTGGAGGATCGGCGGTCCGGCGGAAGTCATCGTTGAGCCGGCTTCCCGTGAGGACATTGCATTGCTGGCGGATTATTGCAGGACGAATGATCTGCCGCTGATCGTCATTGGAAACGGCTCAAACCTATTGGTGAGTGATTGCGGGTTGAAGGGGGTGGTACTGAGAATCGGCGATGCGCTCGGGCACGTCAGCATCGCCGGCGACAGGATAATCGCTGAGGCCGGGGCAAAACTCGGCCGGGTAACAGCCATAGCCCAGGCGGCAGGATTAGGAGGACTCGAGTTTGCCGTGGGGATACCGGCAACCATAGGCGGCGCCGTTACCATGAACGCGGGAGCCAACGGGGCGGCCATGGCCGATGTAGTGGAGAAGGTGACGGTGATTGATTCCCGTGCCGGTGAGCGGGTGCTGAACCGCAATGAGCTTGATTTTGGATACCGGACGTCCGGGCTGCAGCGTCTACCGGCGATTGTAACGGAAACCACCCTTAAAATGACTCCCAGCAACCCGATCGATATCCGGCGTCGGAGTGAGGAATACTTGCGAAAGAGACGCGGCTCCCAGCCCCTGGATTGCCCTAGCGCCGGCAGCGTCTTCAAAAACCCGCCGGGTGACGCGGCGGGACGTCTGATTGAGTTGGCCGGTTGCAAAGGCTTGCGGGTCGGGGACGCGGCTGTATCCGAGGTGCATGCCAATTTCATTGTCAACCTTGGAAGTGCCCGGGCCGACGATGTGTTATCACTGATTAACAAGGTGCGGGAAATGGTCCAGGCAAAGTTCGGTGTTTGGTTGGAACTTGAGGTGAGAGTAATTGGTGAAAGCGGGGCAGGATGACCGGATGCGTTTTGTCATCAAGGGTCCAAACCGCTTACAGGGAGCGATTAAGGTTAGTGGAGCGAAAAATTCTGCCTTACCCATCCTGGCCGCCAGTCTGTTATGCGACGGGATAAGTGTGATCGAAGGGGTGCCGAGGCTGAATGATATCGCCGTAATGTGCGAAGTGATGCGGCACTTAGGAGTGGAATGCACACGCGAAGGAAAAGATGTTCACGTAGACACAGCAAATCTTCGATTGGAAGAAATATCGGAATCTTTGATGCGGCGTATGCGAGCTTCCTGTTTGGTTTTGGGCCCACTTTTAGCGCGCTTCGGGCGCGTGAAGATCTCTCTGCCGGGAGGATGTAACATAGGTCTCAGACCTATAGACTTACATATAAAAGGGTTGAGGGCGCTCGGGGCGGAAATAAAGGAACGGTCGGGGTACTTAACGGCGGAAGCCGGCAAGCTTGTGGGAACGGAAGTTCACCTCGACCTGCCGAGTGTAGGCGCCACGGAAAATCTTATAATGACGGCTGTTTTTGCAAAAGGTACCACCGTTATCAGAAACGCGGCAAGGGAGCCCGAGATAATCGACCTGCAAAATTTTCTCAACCGGGCGGGAGGGAAAATCCGCGGGGCGGGAACATCCACCATCAGGGTCAGCGGGGTAAAATCGCTGCGCGGGCCGCAGGGGCACCGGGTCGTCGCCGACCGGATTGAAGCGGGCACGCATATTATTGCCGCCGCTCTCACGGGAGGCGAAGTTGTAGTAGAAAACGTCATCCCGGAACACGTAGAGCCTTTGCTGGCAAAACTCCGGGAAGCGGGGGTCGACCTCGATCTGGAGGGTGAATCCATCCGGGTACGGCGGGAGGGGCCGATAAAAGCGGTGGATATACGCACCATGCCTTACCCGGGTTTCCCGACCGACCTGCAGGCGCCGATGTGTGTTTTTCTTGCGGTTGCCAGGGGAACGAGTGTGGTGACGGAGACGGTTTTTGAAAATAGGTTTAAACACATCCCGGAGCTTCGACGGATGGGCGTCGACGTGTACATAGAAGGCCGGGCGGTGGTCATCCGGGGCGTGGAAAAGCTTAGCGGAGCGCATGTTGAAGCCCCCGACCTGCGTGCCGGAGCGGCGCTTGTTCTTGCAGGTCTTATAGCCGATAACGGAACGGTAATCGAGAAAATAGAGCACATCGATCGCGGTTATGAGGAACTGGAATTAAAATACCGGTCACTGGGAGCAGCTATCGAGAGAGTCAGTTAGTTGTTTTGGTGGACGGAAGGTCTATATGGCATTGAAACGGTCGTCTTTAAAAAGACGGCTTTTTCCTGAAATTCTTCGGGACAAGCTGCAGTCGGGGGGGCAGTAGGTAGAAGGTAGTAGGTAGTAGGTAGTAGATAAATCTCCTTGTCTCCGTTCTATATTCTACATTCCGTATTCCATATTCTGGCTTCGGGGGGCGGATCGGGTGAAGAGAAGGTCAAGGGGCAACACTTTGGAAAGCATCTGTTTAGTCATGCTTCTTTTGGTTGCCGGGTTTGTTTTGTTAAACTCTCCTCTTTTTGCCATTCGCGAGGTTGTTGTGGAAGGAAATGAAAGACTGACGGCGAAGCAAATAACCGGTGCCGCCTCAATACCGATCGGAGATAACATTTTCCGGACAAACCTGCGCGAGGCGGCGGCGCGGGTGGAGATCATCCCCGCGGTGAAAGATCTGGAAATCAAGCGATGTTTGCCGGGAAGGGTACTGATCAGGCTCATAGAAAGGAAAGCCGTCGTTCTGGTATCCGGGGAAGACGGCCTGTACGGCTTGGACTACGCCGGGGTATGCATCGGGAGGTTCGATGCTGCTTCGACGCTCCCGGTGCTTACCGGGGCGGGTATAGCGCCTACACCGGGAAAGCGTCTTAGAACGGCAGGATTCCGGACCGCGGTGACGGTGCTTAAGTCCTTGAGCAAGACACTGATCCCGTCTCTAGCGGAAATTCATGTGACCCCTATCAAAACTGTTGAGGCTTACACCACCGAAGGTGTCAAAATATGTTTGGGTTTGCCGGAGGACTTGCCCGAGAAGGACCGGGTCCTTTGCAGCATACTAAAGACGGTGGGCGACCGGAAGATTTTATACATTGATCTTAACGTGGCAAAACGTCCCGTAGTTAAGTTTGTCACCCAGGGGGTTAAGGACGTTGCGGGTAATTCACCTCACAATGATGCTGGTGGCCCTCTTTCTGGGCCTGATGATCGCGGTTCAGTATCGGCTTTCCCGCGAGATTGAGCGAACGGTTCCAATCCAGCGGGTACAAAGGTTGACGTCGGAAGTGCTTGCGGCGCGGCAGGAAAGGGACCGGTTGCAGGCACGGGTTACCGGGCTCCGCAACGAGCTTGACGAGGCGACAACCCAGGCCGGCCTTAAACCGATGAAGGATAAGCTCGCCGGGTACCGGATTGAGGCCGGGTTGGTACCGGTAACCGGCCCAGGTGTTGAGGTGACCCTCAGCGACAGCAACGCTGTTCTTCAACCGGGACAGAACCCTAATCTATACGTGCTTCATGATGAAGACGTGCTGCGGGTGCTGAACGAATTGCGCGCGGCCGGGGGCGAGGCCCTGGCCATAAACGGCGAGCGTTTGCTTTCCACCAGTGAGGTCAGGTGCATCGGCCCGACCATTTTAGTCAATAAGGCCAGACGGGTAGCAGCTCCGTTTATCATCACCGCCATCGGAGACCCGGACACGATGATTAACTCCCTTAAGATGAGGGGCGGGGTGGTTGATACCCTCCAACAGTTCTGGGGCATCCAGGTCTCCATCCGAAAATTGGCGCAGGTTACGATTCCAGCCTACAAGGGGAGCCGGGAGTTCACCCACGCGCATCCGGTCGGCGGAGGGGTGAAGCCGTGAAAAAACGTTACACGATCGCCTTGATAGCCCTGGTATTGGGCTTTATGATCACGCTGCAGTTTCGCACTACCAACCGCGCTGCCGAGCCCGGCGTTCCTCTTGACCGCGCCAACGAATTAGCCCGGGAACTCAAGGATTTGGCCAGGGAGCGGGCGGGGCTTGAGGCGGAGGCGAATGATCTTGAAAGAAAGTTGTCCCGCACGCGTCTCGGGTATACCCAGGCCAAGGAAATACTAAAGGCCGAGGTGAATGACGCGGCTGCTGTGGCCGGGATGACCGCTGTTGAGGGGCACGGGGTAATGGTGACAATAACCAACACGAGTGAAAGTGCCGCGCCGGGTGCGATCTTCACCTTTCGCGACGAGGATCTTCTGAAGCTGGTAAACGAGCTGCGTGCCGCAGGGGCCGAGGCCATAAGTATCAACGGGCAGCGCCTTATCTCCATATCGGAGATCCGTCTTGCGGGTTCCTTTATCATTGTAAACACGCAGAAGATAACGGCGCCTTACGAGATCCTCGCCATAGGTGATTCAGCTGCGCTCAGGAGCAGCCTCGAGATCCGGGGGGGGTTGGTTGAAACTCTGCGCGACTGGGGAATGAACGTTACAGTGGAGCCGAAGAACAGAGTGGAGATCCCGGCTTATAAGGGTTCATTGCGTTATGAATTCGCGAAACAGGTTAAAGAAGGATGACAAAGGAACAACTATTCCGGCAATGCGTTTTGAAGCGCTGAGGGGGGTCCGGTATGTGGATCGGGTTCTGGCTGGCGATAATAGGTCTTGTAATTGGAGCCGTGATTGGGCTGAAGGTGCCGCTTGTTTTTCCCCAGGCTTACGGTAAGTATATGGGGTTAGCGGTACTTGCGGCGCTGGACTCGGTGTTCGGCGGGGTACGCTCCTCGATGGAGGACCATTTTGATAATGTAATCTTTATCAGCGGCTTCTTCAGTAACGCGCTTCTCGCCGCCGGCCTGGTCTTTATCGGCGACCGTCTCGGGGTGGAGCTTTACACGGCGGCAATTGTGGCCTTTGGGGTGCGATTATTCCAGAATCTAGGAATCATACGCCGCCATCTCATGAATAAAGCAAATAAAACAAAAAAGTAAAAATTGTCGTTTTTAGAAAAGGGAAATCGATACCGGGCGTGGAATCTTCAACTTTATACAGTTGGCTGATTAGTTTTACAATTTCATTTCATCCGGCCTGGATTACGCCCATTTCGGAGGGGAGGACGATCCGTGATTGATGTCGAAATCGATCTGGACAAATTTGCAAACATTAAGGTGATTGGCGTCGGTGGCGGCGGCAATAATGCCGTAAACCGGATGATTTCAGCTGGGGTAAGAGGAGTCGAATTTATCGCTGTTAATACCGATGCGCAGGCTTTAGCTATGTCCCAAAGCCCGAACAAGATCCAGATCGGTGCGAAGCTGACCAAGGGTCTGGGTGCAGGCGGAAATCCGGAAATCGGAGAGAAAGCGGCGGAGGAAAGCAGGGAAGAAATCGCTACGGGAATTAAGGGAGCGGACATGGTTTTCGTCACCGCCGGGATGGGTGGCGGAACGGGAACCGGTGGAGCGCCTATTGTGGCGGAACTGGCAAAAGAAAACGGAGCCCTTACCGTTGGCGTGGTGACACGCCCTTTCGCTTTTGAAGGACGTAAAAGACAGCTCCAGGCTGAAACGGGAATAAGCAAGCTGAAGGAGCGGGTCGATACCCTGATTACCATCCCCAACGACCGGCTTCTTCAGGTTATCGATAAGAACACCTCGATGATCGAAGCCTTCCGTATAGCCGATGATGTGCTGCGGCAGGGGGTACAGGGCATCTCCGATCTAATCGCCGTCCCCGGTTTGATTAATCTTGATTTTGCCGACGTGCGCACCATAATGAAAGACGCAGGCTCCGCCTTGATGGGCATCGGTGTGGCGCGCGGGGAGAACAGGGCGGTGGAGTCGGCCAGGATGGCGATTTCGAGCCCGCTGCTCGAAACAACGATCGAAGGGGCCAGGGGGATTCTCCTAAACATGACCGGTGATTCAAGCATGAGGCTGCTTGAGGTCAACGAGGCCGCACAAATCATCGCCCAGGTGGTTGACGCTGAAGCCAATATCATCTTCGGAGCGGTCATCGACGAGAGCCTGAACGATGAGGTGCGGGTAACGGTTATAGCTACGGGTTTCGATGTCAGACAGGTTTCGGAGGCGATGGATTTCGACCTGAAGACAACCGTAAGCCAGCAGCATGAAGACCTCGATATCCCTGTATTTCTGCTCCGGCGGTCAGGAAAATAAACTAACGAAAAAAGCAAAAAGGCAGCGTATCCAAACGTAAAGCTTTAACTACGATTTTACATCTTTCACAACCCCGGCTTGATACAATCAAAGCCGGGGTTGCGCTTTGAAAAAAGCCTTTCGTTTTTGCCGTTACTCCTCTCATAAAACCCATACAAGCAGCATACCTTTTTAGAGATTCCTGGGAGAACGCCTTATTAAGGAGCGGGAGGTGTGAAGTCAGAGGCTTGAAGCCTTCGCGGGGAGTAACTATTCAACCGCGTAGTGTTTCTCTGACCCAGCACTCAAATATACACTACGACTTACGCCATCGTTATCGAGTGAGTTGAGTGCCGGGCGGCGAGATGCAAGCAGAACGCGAAGCCGGCCTGGGAGAGTATTGCAAAATACCTTAACCCAGAGAAAGACAACTTAACGGCTTTCGGCACCCAGAATAGGAAAGGTTCCAGGGGGCTACGAAAAACAACCCGGCACTCAACGAAGGATGAGGAAGTACGTTTGCCTGGTATTCAGTTACCCATGGAACCAACTAAGCTTTCGGTGCCAAATTGAGTACTGGGGGAAAGCGAAGCCGGGCGGCGTGGAGCGTACAATATTAGAGGTTGGAAGCCAGAAATCAGAGGTCAGACTCAACGGAAGAATTCGTAACAGCGAATTCTTCCAAGAAATCCGACTTCTTACCTCCTGCATCCGACATCTGAAATGCGCAGCATATCGGTGCGCCCGACGACCGGGACACTTCAATTGTTACCGCGGGAATTCGCGGTTGAATCTCTTTAAAATCGACCTCTGACCTTAACCCCGACTTTCTGCCCGTCATTCTTGTTCGGCGGGCTGCCGGGATTTTCTAGTTGAAAGCGGGCGAGTGTCAAATGAATGGGTATACCGTTTACGTCGATGAGCTTCTAGCAAACAACATGTTGATGAATTACGCCATACTACACCTCACGGCTAAACTGGCGGGATTGCCGTATCGGTTTCTGCGCCTTATTACCGCGGCGACAGTCGGCTCGTTGTACGTGATGTTTATTTTCTTTCCCGAAGGAGGCCGGATTTTTAACTTTTCCGGGAAGCTCGCGCTTTCTGCTTTGGTGGTGCTCATCGCTTTCGCGCCGCTTTCATGGCGGCGTTTTCTCGGTGCCTGGGCGCTTTTCTTTGGAGTTTCATTCGCGATGGGGGGAGTGGTCCTCGGCATTAACAGCCTTGTCGGGGGCACGGCGGCGGAAGGCGGACTAAACGACTACGCATATCTATGGCCCGGTATTCTTATCGCCCTTATACTGGTGGTGGTTGCCGGGACGAAAGGCGCCTTTCTGCGCCGGAGGTTGGCGGAGGGTTTTTTCAGGGTTCCTATCACCATCCGTATGGGCTTGAAGAAGGTTGAACTGGAAGCTCTGCTGGACACCGGCAACCAGCTCATAGACCCGGTGAGCCGTTATCCGGTGGTAATCGCCGAGTACGATTCCGTCAAAGACTTTATGCCTCCCGAGCTTCGAGAAGCCTTAGAAGCACGTTTTGAGCCTGATTTTTCCGCCATCGGCACCAAAATTGAAGACCCCGGCTGGGCGACACGCCTGCGGCTGATCCCGTACCAGTCCCTCGGGAAGCGCGGCGGCCTGCTCATCGGTTTTAAGCCGGATGCGGTCGAGGTGGTTTACGGAGGAAAGGTGGTCCGGATTAAACGGGTGGTGGTGGGGATTTACCGCCACCGCTTAAGCCCGGAGGCGAAGTACAACGCCCTTCTTCACCCGCGGCTGGTTGACGCTTTGCTTTAAAAGTACAAGGTTCAAGGTTCCAAGTTCCAAGTTAGGCTGATGGTGATGGACCTTTCGTCATCATTCATCATTTACAGATAGGAGTTGGCCATGCGGCCGGGCGCAGTTCCACCAGAAATGATGAAAATAGCAGTAATTCAGGCAGCTTTCTATAGCAGCAAACCTCACTCTGAACTTAAAACTGTAAACCAATTTCGAGGGAGTTCCTTGCTACGATCCATCGTCGCTACCGGGAATGAAAACCAATTGCTTGTGCTTCGGCCTTTTATAAACGTTGAACGTCTTTTTATAGGGAGGGATTCCGACTTGTTAGACCGTATCTTCTGGCGGGTCAGGCTTTTCATCCTGCGTTGTTTCATCCGTATCGGCTGGCGCCGGCCGGGGTATTACGTAGGCGGGCCGGAGTTGCTGCCGCCGCCCCTGAGCGTCGACGAAGAAGTGATTCTGCTCGATAAACTGGAAACCGGGGACTTTACGGTCCGCAACACCCTCATTGAAAGGAACCTGAGGCTGGTTGTGTACATTGCGCGCAAATATGAAAGCACCGGCGTAAACGTAGAGGACCTGGTTTCCATCGGGAGCATCGGCCTGATCAAGGCGGTTAACACCTTCAACCCGCAGCGCAAGGTAAAGCTGGCCACTTATGCCTCGCGGTGCATCGAAAACGAGATCCTTATGCACCTGCGCCGGCAGTCACGAATCCGGCAGGAGATTTCCTTCGACGAACCTCTAAATACCGACTGGGACGGCAACGAACTGCTCCTGTCGGATATACTGGGGACCGACATCGACATCACATCGAGAAGGATCGAAGAAGAGGTCGACCGTAGGGTCCTCCGCCTTGCTCTCGAACGTCTCAGCGGGCGCGAGCGGGTGATAATGGAACTGCGCTTCGGGCTCCACAGCGGTGAAGAAAAAACGCAAAAAGAAGTCGCGGACCTGCTCGGTATTTCGCAGTCTTACATCTCGCGTCTCGAGAAGCGGATAATCAAACGTCTGCGGAAGGAAATGTGCCGTTTGGCTTAGATGATGCTTTGGCCGAAGCAGGGTTTCAAAACGGGTGGCGGTCTCTCGGGGTACGCTGCGGCCCCCGGGCGGAGCCTCCATCTACTACCCTACTACTTACTACCTACTGTCTACCGGTTTCAAATACCGTTCCCTGTTGTTAAGAAAGTCCTTGTAAAGCTTGAAGTAGTCCGTTTCCTCATAGTCAACCTGTTTTACCGGCACGTGGTTGAAACTGAATATGGCGGCCCCGGGCAGCGCAAGGAGAATGGGCGAGTGGCTGGCGATGATGAATTGAGCCTTTCCCGTCCGGCTAGTCTCGACCAGTATCTCCAGCAGTTCCAGTTGCTTCCTCGGGGACAGGGCGGTTTCAGGTTCGTCCAGAAGATAAAGCCCCTTGATCTGATACCGGCTCTTGAAATAGGACATGTTGCACTGGCCGTGCGATTTGGTTACCAGGGACTCGCCGCCGAAGTACTTGAGCATACCCGGATCTGCCGCCGCCCACTCGTCCAAGATAAGCGCAAAATCCCTGAATATCTCCGACGCGAAAAAGGAGCCGGGAACCGGTCCTTCCGCCCACTGCACATCTATATACCTGTACAGTTCCTCGGCGTATTTATTGGCGTGAAAGCGCCTTCTTTCAACGTCCTTCCAGATATGAATGCTGCATTTTTGGGTTACGGCCTTCAGCAGGGTGGATTTCCCGGTGCCGTTTTCCCCTACGAAAAACGTTACCGGGGTCTTGAACTCAATGCTCTTCGTCAGGTTTAAAACCGGGAGGCTGAACGGGTAGCATTCTTTCGTCGGGAAGCTTTCGGGATAAATGGTCAGTTTGGTAAGGTGCATGGGTCCCTCTCTTCCTCGATAAATTCCAAATTTCCGCCTTTGGACCTTCGACTCGTGGCGTGTGATTTCCTACATCGTTATTCTTTCACCGGAGATGGTCAAAAACCCTCCTTATCCTAGATGTTCTTTGGGTGTGCCGATTACTAACGCGGGCGGCGATGGTCGTTACGTTGAATAACCCGGTATTATTTGCTTTGAATTACAAAGAATAAAATCATGGGAAGACCCTTTTTCTATTGACAGTGCCTTGAACGAAGTAAACCCCGGGTTGCCGAGCAACAACCCTTAACTTTAAAAACGGGCAGGATGTCATGGAGGACGATAAACAAATGGACAGGTTCTTCCGGGGACTCGTGGCGGGAATCGCCGGAGGCGTGTTGATGAATGTGTGGGATCTGACCACCTACTATCTGCTGGGTCTGCCCATATTGCGCTATCTCGACTGGGCGAGCGTTATCCTGTTCGGAGACCTGCCCCAAACGCATTTCCAGGCCGGGTACGCCTTAATCGTTCAGATACTGTGGGTAGGCCTGCTGGGTGTCGTCTTCGCTTATGCCCTGCCTCAGACAACCTCCCGGGGTTATCTTCTCAAGGGGGCCTTTTACGGGATTATACTAGGTTTCTTCGTTTACGCTATACCCGTCCTGCTCGAAACACAATACCTCTCTGATTTCACAACCGCTACGGTGCTAGCGAACCATTCCGGCGGCCTGCTGTGGGGGTTGACTTTGGCGCAGACACTGCGCCGGCTGGAAAGCAACCCGAGAGCCGAGACATAGACGTCCACGGAGTGAAGTGGCAACTTACGAGTCTTGGTTAAGAGGGTCACTGGACTTTGGCTGGTGGGGTATGTCGGGTATAACTATTTAGATTTCCCGGTCATCGGGTGTAGCAACCGTCAGGTTTTTGGGAAAAACTCCTGTATGGTTTTTCTTACTTCTTCAATCCAGGTTTTTCTTTGCGCAAGGGTACTGGTAACCACCACCCCGAACATTTTCCGGTGGAAGCGTTCCACCCCGCACAGGACGAAAACGCAGTTCTTCCACAGCGTTTCGAGCGGGTCGCCGAAAACCTTCAGTTCCCGTTCTTCGGGGGTGTTCGAGGTGTTGAAGACCAGGGCGCACCTTGCTTTCAAAAGCCCCACCGGCACTCCTTCGCCGTTGTCGCCTTCCAGGAACTCATAAGCCACACCCGGCCGGATCACGCGGTCGACCCAGCCCTTGAGGATCGCCGGCGGCTGGCCCCACCAGTTGGGATGGACTATCACGATTCCCTCCGCCTGGGAAATCTCGTCGCAGTGCTTCTGTATCACCGGGTCAAGAGGGGCGTCTTTGGGTATCTCCCGGCCCGGCAGGACGGGGTCGAACCCTTCCGCGTACAGATCGTGAAAAATAACCTCGTGACCGCCGGCCTCAAGGGTATGGACGACGGTTTCCGCTATGGCGTGGTTGAAACTGCCTTCTTCCGGGTGCCCCAGAATGACCGATATCTTCAATGATTCAACCCCTTACGCTTTATATTGTTCTTCGGGCGGCCAGCCCGCCGGCGTTTTACTTCTTCACTTTTCGCCCAGGATAAGAAAGACTTTTCGTTTGAAGAACAGTCCGCCGTCGGCGACGATGAAGTATTCCGAAATCCTTTTGTCCTTCAACCCGGATTCCAGCAACCTTTCCACCCTTGCCGTACCATCTTCAGACTGGCAGGCGTGACCGAGATAGTCCGCGAAGTTCAGTTCCACTTCGACCTCGAATTCGTCCAGAATGCTCAAGTTATTGGCTTTGAAGAGGTTAACGATAGATTCTTTAGATAAAGCCGTGTTGTGGCTTAGATCGATCTCCTTTTCCAGGCGTTCGAAGAAATCGTTGACCCTCCGGTCTTTGTACGAAACTATGTCCTGAATGCTCACTCTTCCGCCGCCTTCGCAGCATCGCACCATTTCCCTGAAAACCTGGTCGTAATTGCTCATATGGTGAAACGCCGACTTGCAGATCACCACCGAGCAGGAACCGTCATCGCAGGGAATCTTTTCGACATCGTGGCAGATGAATCTTACATTAACCGGGCGGTCCCGTGCCGCCTGTTCCGCCGCTATCTTGATCATATTTTCGGAGATGTCTATACCCTGAACCGATTTTATTTTACCGGCGCAGAATATCGCGAATTCTCCGGTCCCGCAGGCGACATCCAGGAGCGTATCGTCCTTTTTCATTCTACAGAACTCAAAATACCGGCGCATGTACTCCCGGTTCCGGGTGACGGACCAGTTGCTGAATCTCTCCGCCTGCCTGTTGAACTGCTTCTTGATAATTTCATTTAACAAGGTCGTTACCTCATAAGGCTTGCTCAGTAGCTTCGCAAGACGTATTCTTTAAACATCGGCTCCACAAACCTGTACTTGCCACGGCCTTTTTTCTCGATAACGGCTTTCACTATAA
The DNA here is from genome assembly GCA_040755295.1 of Bacillota bacterium. Classification (NCBI taxonomy): domain Bacteria; kingdom Bacillati; phylum Bacillota; species Bacillota bacterium. The sequence continues at coordinate 51,918 of JBFMBK010000005.1, forward strand.
GCTGATCGGTCACTCTTTTGATTTCATTCGGGTGATGCTTTTCCTGGTAAATATTTTCTTCTGCTGCGAGGCTGCGAAGGACCTCGCGGACAAGCGGATTTTTTCCGATATCGTCAAGTATTTCTTCGAAAACGGGTGCCAGACTTAGCATGGCTCGTTCGTAGGCGATCTCGACCGTCTCGCTTAAAAGGCGCTGTTCTCCCAAAAGCGTGTAGTACGCTTCTGAGCAGAGGAGCATCGTGTCTTGCGGATGTCCACCGGTTAACCGGATCATTTTTGTCAAAACGTTGTCGTGCTGTATCTTAATGTGCCTTTCCTGTTGGTAAAGGAGATTGTAGAATCAGGTTAATCGCTCCTGAGCCAGCGCTGCAAAAGCGAGCGGGGAATGCAGGACATCTTTCTGGTTAGGTGCTCCTTTGAAAGCGGAATAAACGGCGGTTACCAGGCCGGGTAGCGCCGTCAGGGCTGACACGGCGTCGCCGGCGGCTACGGCCCGTGCGCCGGGCATGGCGGCGGCCAGAAGCCCGCACAGGGTTCCAAACACTATCCGGGGCCATTTTCTCTCATGCATGCGCGTTCTGATTTCACCTAACTCCTCCTGCAACTCGTCTTTAAAGAGGCGGACTTTGTAATCTGCCAAGTTTTTATCGGCGATGAGGGCAACGTCGGCCAGGAATGATTCAACGCGCCTCCGGAATCGGGGAAGCAGGTCAGCGTATCGCGACTTGAATTCGGCGAGTTCCTTAACCGGGATTCCTCCAGCGGGTGCCGGGAGGATCCCGTCGAGCACGCGCATGCGAAGCTGGTCGAGAAGGGACGCCGGACTGAGGAGACGTTCTGGGGGCTGCTCGAGAATATTGGAAGGGTCTCGGCGCGATCCGTTATCGGGTCCATCTGTAAATCTTCCAGTTTACCGAGAACCGAAGCTAAGTAGGCCATAAAAAGGTCGGCCGTAAGTTTCTCCACTTCATACCACGGATACTCCGCCGGCCTTGCCAGCCCCTTATCGTAAAGCGTATCCGCGAGCGCGTCGCCGGATTTTTCTATGTGTATCCGCCAGGTTTTACCGCGCTGCAAGGCGGCGCCGCGGCGCTCCGTGATAACCGGGTTTCGGTTAATAAGCTCGAGAAAGGCCTCCCTGAACAGGGGTATTTTTTCGGTATACGCAACAGGGACCACGGGTTTGACGAGTTCAGCCTGACATCAATTCGCACATGTAAGTCCCGAGCTTCTCCGAACGTTGAAGGTACTCAGATGGAACGATGGAACCCACTTTATCCCAATACCAAAAGTACCCGCGTGAACCAGTCGTTCTCCGGAAACCTTATATACGGAAAATAAAGCACCTTGTCCGCCATCCTCGTTGCCCTCCAGCCAGTAATGACGGCTGCAAGGTTTTTTTCTACGACCCCCCTGATATTCCTGCAACCATTCGGCAAAATTATGATAAACCGCAAGGGATATTGCTGCTAAAGCCCGGAGCATTATTTTGGATCCCAGTAAAGCGTGTATATCGGGAGTGTATAGTTTCAGTAGGTAAAAGAGGAGGTCATAAAGAAATGAGACCTCAAGCGGTTGCATAAAAGCAGCCCTCCCAGCCAAAGGAGTTGAGGTCTCGTGGTTAATGTTCGATGTTTGGCAGATGCAGTCCTGCATTTAACGGAAGGTTTTAGCGAAGTTGTAGGTTCAGTTAGTAGCTTTGAGGAGTTGGAAGAAAGGGTCCAGGGTTTGGTGCAAAGGGTGTCTTTGATGATAATGGCCGAAGTTTTAGAGGAAATAGATAAGAAGCTTTTGGCGGAACGGGATCAGAAGACGCTTGAAAATGTAGGGTTACGTAAACGAAGTATCGTGACGAGTTTTGGAGAATTGAGCTTCAGGCGCAGACTGTATCGTGAAACCAAGACGCAGGAATGCCGATTTTTGTTGGATGAAACGCTGGATTTGGGCGAGAGGAAGCAGATAAGCCCGCGCATGAGCAAGATAATGATCAAGTTGGGGACGGAAATGCCTTTTAGGCGGGCAAGCCGCTTGTTAGAGTATATAGCACCTGGGGTACATGCAATGACGGTTTGGTCGGCAGTCCAACGGGCGGGCCGGATGGTAGCAGAGGAAGCAAAGGCTTCGCGGACAGCGGTGTTTAAACATGGGGAAATACCATTGGGGAAGAAAACTACGCGAGAGTTGTTTATCGAAGCCGATGGGGTTATGATCCGGCAGCAGCGTGCGAAAGCCTGTGTTGGTGAAGTCAAGCTTGTTGTAGGATATGAGGGTAAAGAAGGGAAGCCCCGACGCTTGGTGAACCGTCATAGCGTGGCGGGGTTGACGAATGGTGAAGCAATTTGGGAAGAGGCCAGCGTATTGTTTGGCAGTGAGTGGGCGCTGGACGGAATAGAAGAGGTGCGGATTGGCGGGGATGGTGCCAGGTGGATTAAGGAAGGTGGAAAAGCCTTTTTCCCACAAGCCAGTTATCATTTGGACCGGTTTCATTTACGGAAAGGACTAACCGAAGCGCTATCTTTCTGCAGTAAATGTTATAACGAAGCAGCTGAAGGCATAGCGACAGGTGATCGTGAAGTTGTACTATCTGCTTTAGAGCAGGCTCTAAAGCAGGCGCCTGGCCGCCCGGCAAGGAAACGAATACGGCAATTGAGGAAGTACCTCTTAGAAAACTGGGAAGGGATCGCCTCGCTGCCGGAAAATGAGAGGCTGGGGACCATTGAAGGGCAGGTTCGCCATACGATTACCCGGCGAATGAAACGGATAGGGGCACGGTGGACCCCTGAAGGAGCCGACCGTATGGCCCGTCTTTTGGCGGTGCGGGCTAACGGAAAACTCGGTGACTATAATAAAGCCGGCCGCAATTATCGTCAGGACATCTTTAAGAGAATTATGCCTCCCACGGCCATAGCAAAATCTTTAAAAGCAGCTTGTGGAGAGTATGTGGATTGGCTGGCAGCAGAAGTCCCGGCTTTACAAGGACCTTTCGCTGGAAAACCGTGGGTCAAGCATGTCTTACGGGAACTTACCTCAGTAAGGTGGTCCCTCCAAGGCTGAGGGTTACCTCTATAATTTAAATCTGGGAGGCTCACCTACTGAATCTTGACACGGCCGTGTATATCGGTGGAACTTGACAGATATATCAAATAGATATATAATGGCCTTATACCAATTTGATATGGAAGAGGTACGATGATTGAATTGCCGATTCTGGGCCTGCTTAAGGACGGGCCGTTGCACGGCTACGAGCTGAAGCGCCGGTTGGAGAGTATCGTCGGCTACTTCGGCAGGGTCAGCTACGGTTCTCTTTATCCCATGCTCAGAAAGCTGGAGGAGCGCGGCTGCGTTAGTAAGACGGTAGAAGAGCGGCCAGGTAAGAGGCGCGTCACTTACCGGATCACGCCTGAGGGGGAGGTACGCTTCGTGGAGTTGTTACGGGACCCTGGCGTTTCCTTTGGCCTGAAGATGCTGTTCTTCCGGAACATCCCGCCCTCGGACCGCAAACGGCTGCTGGAGCGGCAGCGTGATGAATGGGCGCGCAAGCTAAAAGAGCGCCGGTGTGTCCGGGAGCGAATCGGCAACCGCTCGGTAGACCACTACCGGACCGCGCTCCTGGCGCGGTCCATCGAACACCTGGAGCAAGACATCGCCTGGATTCAGCGTCTCATTGAGGAGGAAAACTGATGAAAAGGTTCGCGGTCACTGAAGACAACTATAAATGGTGGGGCCTGACGGCCATGCTTGTGGGCACATTTACCGTCGTCCTGAGCCTGAGCTTTCTTTTTCCGGCCACCCCGGTCATCATGCGGGACTTCGGTGTTCCTATCGAAGCGGTGGCCTGGCTCAGCCTGGCCTACGCCCTCGGCGCCTCCGTCTTTGAGCCGATGTGGGGCCGGTTGGGGGATATGCACGGACGCAGGCGGAACGCCCTCATCGGGCTCGGCCTCTTCACCGCCGGCGCCTTTGCCTGTGCGTTGAGTCCCGGCATCTGGTTCATGGCGGGCGCCCGTTTCGTCCAGGGCCTGGGCGCGGCGGCGGTCATCCCCATCGGTATGGCCTTCATCGGCGAGAACTTTCCCCACGCGGAGCGGGGCCGTGCCCTCGGGGTATAGGGCATGATTTCCGGCGCCGCCCCGGCCTTCGGCCCGACGCTCGGCGGGTACCTGATCGACTGGTTTGACTGGCGGGCGATCTACTGGGCCAGTGTGCTGTTAGGGCTGGCCGGCATTGCGGCCGTCGCGCTGGTGGTGAAAGAATCGCGCCGGGCGCGGCCGGAGCCCTTCGACCTGCCGGGCTCGGCGCTGCTTTTCCTTGCCGCGGGCAGCTTGCTCGTCGCCCTGAACCAGGGGCGGTCATGGGGTTGGGATTCGGTGTTGACCGTGGGATTTGCCGCGAGCTTCATTTTCTTTTTAGCTCTTTTCATCGCTGTAGAGAGGCGTACCGCGCACCCGGTGGTGGACCTGTCCATCGTGCGCACACGCCTGTTCGCCGCGGCGGGGACCGCCGTCTTTATCTCGTTTCTGGTCTTCCAGGGCGCCTTCTTCCTGATACCGTTTTTTCTCCAGCAGGTGCAGGGCTACTCGGTCGGCCAAACGGGCCAGCTCGTCATGCCCCTGTTTCTCGGGATTATGGGCGCTTCGCTGCTGAGCGGCCGGATGAGCGACTGGACCGGGGCGCGGCTGCCCGCCGTGCTGGGAGCGTCGCTGACATCCCTTGCCCTTTACCTCCTGTCGCTGGTACACCGCGAAACGAGTTACGCCTTTTTGCTGGCGGTGATGGCGGTTCTCGGCGTCGGTATCGGCGCAATGCTGCCGCCCCTCTCGCGGGCGGTTACGGGCGATGTGCCGTTGCGCCGAATCGGGGCGGCGAGCGGTATTTTCAACATGGTGCGCAACCTCGGCGGTCCCTTCGGCGTTGCCGTCGCCGCGACCGTCTTTGCCCAGCGGACGGCCGATGCCGCCAGGACTTACGTCGCGGAACGCTTGGCCGCGCTGGGGGTTGACCCGCGCTTAATTCACGAACTGCCGCGCTTGCAGGAACTCGTCCGGAATGGCGCTCTCGACCCGGCGCGGCGGCGCCAACTCGGCCTGCTGCGCGAACTCGGCCCCCGGATCCAGGACAGGAGATTCAGGCCGAGGCGCGGCTCCAGGCGCTGCAGTCGGCGTTTACCGACGTGGCGCTGGTGCTGCTGGCCGTCTCGGCGATAGGCATCCTGGCGACGCTGGCGGTGGGCGCAGGGCGGCGAAAGATCACCTGGGCGCCGGATACGCTGGCGATACTGGATCGTTTCCCGGCGGCGCTGCGCGCGCGGGCGCGCTCCGGTTTCGAGAAGGCCGCCGGTAACCGGGGGCTGCGTTTGGTTACACCGGACCTGGTGGTCGAAGTCGGCAGGGGATGGAAGGTCGGACGGCCTGATTAAAAGGCGTAAATATATTTTCTTCCGGCTCGTCCGGGTTGGGAAGAACCCGCCCTATTAGGTGTGGCAATCGCTGCAGTCAAGGCGGGGATCGTTCCAGGAGTTGTACTGTCCGGCGCCGTGGCAATTATAACAGAAGCCGCGGTTGTTCATCCGCAGCAGCGCCGACGTTTCGCCGGTTCCACCCTCGGAACGCGGCCAGCTTGTCGCCCAGCCTTCCATGACGGCGGCGGTGCTGTGCGCCCGGTGGCAACTGAGGCACGCCAACGTATCGGGAGCGCCCTGGTCCTCCAGCGGGGTGCCGGTGCTGATGCCGCCGTCGGCGCCGTCCGGAAGGAAGACGTGGGGCACGTCCATCGGGTGGCGCCATAAGCCGAGGTGCTCGGTCGCGTGTCCGGCTCCCGGGTTGTTATCGAGATCGCAAGTCTTAAACTTGCTGTGGCAGGAGCCGCACCAGGCGGTGCTGCCGCTGATGTAGTCGGTGACCCGGTAGCCGTAAGAAACGCCGGTGGACGCCCGGAGGAATTCTACACCGAGTCCGGTGTACGTGCCATCGAGGACGCTGGTCCGCAGGAGCCGCGGGTTGGGCGCGTCCGGCCCGCCGGCGTGCGGGTCGTGGCAGGAGCTGCATTCGAGGCCGCTGCCGGTCAGCTCGGTTTGACCGCCCGGGATGAAATAGTCGCCTGCCAGGTCGCTTGATTCCAGACCGCCGGTTTCATCGGCGTAACCCCAGACGTTGTGCCGCGAGGTTACCGGTTCATATGTGCCGCCGGAGACGCTGTACTCCTTCCCGGCGTCGGGAATCGTCAGCCTCTCGAAACCGCCCGCGGTCGAGGGATACCAGACGGACCCTACGCCTTCCACGTATCCCTGGATTTTGCCGAACTGAACGTCGTACGGCGCGCTCGTGCTTCCCTGACCGTGGCAGAGGTAACAGAAGTGCGCCTGGGTCGGCCCCGTCTTTAGCAGATTCGGAGATTGGGCGGCGTGGGCGACGTGGCAGCCGGCACAGGCGTCGGTGGTGCTGGAAAAGTTTCCGTGGGTTGCGTTCTCGGTGGCGGGGTTCCAGTAGTCCACGATCAGGCTGTCCTGGTGGCACGTAGAACAACTCATACTAAGCACGCTCGGGTGCGGCGCTGTCGCGTGGCTGCCGGTGTCGTGGCAGGCGTCGCAGTTAGTTTGCTGGTTAGTTACGGCGTCTTTGACCTGCTGCCCGGCGCCGCCGCCGTGGCACGTCAGGCAGTCGTACCGCTGGCCGGTGTCGTCGAGGTGCCGGTAATGTTCCTCGGTTAGACGTGAAAGGTGACAGCATCGGCAGTTTGTCATGTCGGTCGTTGTTTCGTGGGCGGCGGGGAGGTCCGCCGGGTGGACCGGGATTTTATAACTGTACGTCGAGTTGTGGCACTGCTCGCAGCCGGTATAAACGTAGCCGTCATGACCAGCATCATAAGTATCTGAGATTTCCGCTGTCCCGTGCGGAGCCGTTCCGTGGCACTCCCGGCAATCATAGACCGGCTGGCTGCCGCCGTGGCACTTGGCGCAGTTGCTCATGTTTTGGTGGCCCCCGGGATAAGCCGTGTGGCAGTCGGTGCACGCCGGGCTCGGCATGAGCCCGGTGACCATGACGTAGAACGTACAGGTCAGGGAGCTGGACGAACCGGCGGCGTCGTATGCCGTAAGCTGGACGGTGTGGCTGGCGTCGTTTGCCAAAGGCGTTGCCGGCGTGTAGCTCACGGTGCCGCTCCCGGCGTTGTACGAGGCGGACACCTCTACGCCGTCCACCAGCATCTTGTTGCTCGCAACCGTGCCGTTATCCGTTACGTGGGCGGAGATAGCCGGCGTCCGGGTGGTGACGGTGGCGCCGTCGGCCGGAGACGGGTTGCTGAGCTGCGGCGGCGCCGCAACGGTGAAGGACCAGTTGTGCTCCGACGTTTTGCCGTAGGCGTTGGCGATGGAAACAAAGACGGGTGTGTTTCCGTCGGGTAACGACGCAGGCGTATAAGAGATCGTACCTTGAGTATAGTCATAAATCGGGCCGCCCTCATCATAGCCCACAATCTCAAAGCTGAAAGCGGCGCCGACCTGCTGCCCGTTAACCCGCATGATTACGGAAGCACTGTCCAGGTTCACGTTGAGAGGGTCCTGGACGTGTACGCTGATGGCCGGGTTTGCGACATTAACGACGGCGCCGTCCGCCGGCGTCACCGAAGAAAAAGTCGCGGGGGGAATCTGGACGTCAAAGGACCAGGTATCGGTGGATGTTTCCGAGTTGACGTTGGCAATGGAAACAAACACGCTGTAAGACTGTCCGTCCTGCAGCGGCGCCGGAGGCGTGTAGGAAATCGTGCCCCTGGTGTAATCGTCAATAACCCACACAGGGTTATATGGATCGCTGTAATCCCAGTGGCCGGGGTGGGTGATGCCGGCGTCGACCGGTTGCCCGTTAAGCTGCATGATCAAAGAATTATCATCCAGATTTACCGCGTCATCGACGACCACACTGATGGTCGGCTTCCAGACGGTGGTTGTGGGACTGGGCGTTTTATCGGACCAAACCGCCGGGCCCGTGGCCGACGATGCAACCATGACAAAGCCTGCCACTATAACGGTGACTACCCCGACAATAAACAACCACCGTACCGGCAAGGGCAGGGAGCGAAAAATCTTCATAACATTTGTACCTTTACTTTAATAATATACTGATTATTCAATCAATTAACTTTTTAACCTTACCATTCTCACCGGTAAATCACAGTCAAATTAGCTTCTTTAAATTATATACACCAATTTTATTGGAATTCAAGGTAAAGTCAACTAATTTGATCAGCTTTCTTGAACAAGAAGGAGTGCAAACAAGGAGAATCTATTTAAAGTCTAAGATGTTATCTCGTCGTTCTAAACTCCCGTAGCCGGCTGTATTCCACTAAGCGATTCAGAGTCTTTAAGGTGAAGACTTTTCCTCGTGTAGCAAGAAGGAGTTTTTTCATGTCTTCGCGGCGGACACCGAAGCCACGACCGGCGATGCAGGCGATTACCTCAAATTTAGGTGAGTCCTCAGGCCGTCCTATCAGACTAAGTTCAGCAAGATGCTGGATACGAGTTACCTTATCCCGGGCTGTCCCGTCGTCTTCAGTGATCTTAGCTTCTATTACTACCTGCGGGTTAAACTCACTAGGAATAATGAAGTCCGGCGCCTGATCAAAACCGGAGATACGCTCCGCACGTTTCGTTTTTCTGTAGCTGATACCTGTCTTCACGAGCACATCCTCGATTGCTGATTCCAGACTGTCACCGACCAACTCCGAAACGGAGTCTCTGTGTCCGGCAAAAGGTCGACCCAGGAACCGCTCATAGAGAAGCATTGCATAAGGCACTCCCATACCTGAAAGTGCTCTGATGGAATCGGGGCCGTTTCTGGTATCGGCCTTGTCCAGACGGTGTATTTTATCTGATTGCACGCCCGGAACCTGCGAGTTAAGCAACTGGCAAGCTATTTCCACAAGGGCCTTTATCCTGCTGGTTATAGTGTTACTGCGTCGTAATGAAATCAGAGGCGCCATCCGAATACCACGGTCTAAAGTACGAACAAACCCTTGACTCACCTCAACCCCTGTTCGTTGGGTTGCGATGTAAGCCCATTCCGGTGGGGTGAAACCAAGCATTGTCCGTAGAACAATAAAACACATCGGGATTTGAAAAACCACATCCATTACCGACTCAACTTGTATATTCTTAAATCCGCTTGTTGCTTGCTTCAGTGACTCGTATCCTTTTTCAAAAACCGGGTAATCAATAAATCCTTCGCCCTTAGGGAGAACGAGGAATTCCGATTCAAGGCATGAGAAAACAGCAGAGACAAATGTATCAAGGTTAGCTTCAACTTCGGGGAAAGGAACCTCAAAAGAGAATTTCATCAGTTTTATCTCCATAGCTTGTTTGATACTCTCGGGCCACCCAGCTTTGGTACGGGGGAGCACAGGTCAAGGTATCTGTAAGATGCTGCTCAACCCCGGCCCATCCACCGAGTTTTTCAATAGCCTGAGCAGCGGCTCTTAGCTTCTCATGGACAGGAATCCCATCGTTCCAGTCTTTTCGCAGGTTCCAGACGGCCAGACGAGCCAGGTGCCCGTAAGCAATGCAGCGTATATCGCCGCGCGTCGGTTTGAGATTCCCAGCCCGTAATTGTTCCAAGTCGTTCTTAACAAGTTTCGCAATATCTTCGGGCTTGGAAACAATCAAATATCCGGGTATAGAACCCGTTGAACGGCAAACAAAAACGGTGTCGACTATGGATGAGCCTGTGCCATTGATATGGATAGAGGCGCCCATCTCCGAAGGGCATGGTATCGAGGCGGAGCAAGTCAGTTTCGCATCAAGAACAGCGGCTACCACAGGTAAATACGCGTCTATCGTATTGTGATGGTATGTGAATACAAACGGCGCTCCCGGCTTCAGGGCGTGCGCCATGTTGATAAAGACGGCGGCCAATCCTTCAGTAAAGTTAATCAGTCCTCGCTCCATAGTATCGTTGCCGGTGAGTTCATTCTCGTCCCTTGTTGAATGCTTGGCAAGAAAGCCGTTGCGGTCAATCGCCAACCTGCGCAGCCAAATATAACAAAAATCCATTAACTCAGCGTATTGGACGTTGGCAAAGTACGGCGGATCGGTGAAAACCGCATCGAGGGAGGCATGAGGTAGTTTGCAGAGGGTAGAACTGCCGCAGTACAGTTCAACGCTTCGCTTTTCCAATAGGTTGGGAGCCTGTCGTTGTTGCCCGATCCACTCTTCATCGATTAAAACCTGTATTTTGCGCCTGCCTTGATGTCGGATTTCGAAGGGTTTTTCACAGTAAGCTTTGGCGCGCGCATACTTTTCGATAATATTTAACCAGCCTCCGCTGCCTACATTTAAGCCTCTGCCGTTGGTAATGCCGAGGATATTGGATTCGCATTGTACCAGACCGACCGGAAAACCATGCACAGAGAAGACATCCAACGACTTAAGGGCCATAGTATCGTAGCGGCAAAGCATGTTTTGGTACCTGATCAAATCCGAAAGGTTTGTCGCCAGCGCATTTTGAATCCTTTCGTCAGAACATTTCGCAATGGTCCCGCAGCTTAACTCAAGACCCAGCAACTGGCGTTCGTTAAACATTTCGCGGTAGAACCGGTAACCCCACCGGTGAAGGCGGTCGGTTTCATCGCCTGGGGGGATCTCATCGCCGGGCGTATGCCGAGGCTGCAGAGCAATTAAATCCGCAGATGCGGACATATACTTTGTCAAATCTTCAGCATCGGGTTTCTTGAAGAACCGTCCTTGATGGTCCGGCTTACAGACAGGACAGTGATATTCAATCGCAATCATGCGGTGTCGGGGTGCGCCTTTTAAAGCGTCCGGGTACGAGTTGGTCCTGCCGCAGCTTGGACAGGCGCAGCGGTTGCGGATCGCAGGCCCATTAAGCTTTAAGGCTATCCCGCAACTTTCGCATACCCCGGGATTTTTTCGGTCCTCAATTTCATTCAACTCACCGCATACGCCGCAGATTAACACATTTTTCGGGTGACGTGTGTCGGCGGCAAGCAGGTAGCCGGGAAACAGATCGAAGGTCGAGCCACATTTGCTGCAACTGTGTGTTTTTACCCAGATGAAATACTTGACATGTGCGTTGGCAGATCCGCACTTTAAGCATCTGGTCCGGTAATAAGAGCCTACTTCACCTTCTAAATAGTTCAGTAAATGGGAGGCGGCTTTGCGGTAAGCCTGGAGGTCAAGGTGGTCGATTTCCTGGCGTACGATCCAGTAGGCCATCGGATTAATGTCGCATCCTACTATGTCGCATCCGATACGATTGGCTTCTATGAGAGGTGTTCCGCCGCCCATAAAAGGATCGGCTATTCTGATTCCCTTTAGGTTATGGGCTTGATAAAACATCTCTCTCAGGTTGCCTTGGCTGAACTCGGACAGCAGAAGCCCCCGGAACAAAGTGCCGGGACGTCTGGCGAACCATTTGTGAACGGCGATAATCGGCCGGTAATTTTGTTGGATTTGTTTTTCACGGAGGGCTAGGTCTGCAATAAAAGGAACGTCGAAGTTTTTCTCTATCATCATAATCCCCCGAAATCATCACATATTAAATATCTTCTACTTTGGTCGCGGTAATCCTCTCATAACCATAAATCCCTGGTAAACCTGAGTTTACCAAGGCATATATTCCGGGTTATTCCGAGAGCGCCCTCCTTAGATTAATCGGCTTCAGGTGGAGAAGAGATTTCCAGACGCCTGTTTAAGAAATAGACATGGCTTTGACACGAAAAACGTTTTTCCGGTTTCCGGTTGACCCTGCCGCGGAATTAGGAATAGTATATATTTAGTTACTTATATATATAATTACATAAAAACCGGGGAGGCGAAAGGCCATATACTCGAGGAAATGGTTGAAGATTGCGGGGATTGTTCTGGGCTGTACGGCGGTTGATCTCATCGGCCACCGTTTAGGGCCCGCGTTTCACTACAACGCGCCGCCGAGCGTCTTCATCGAAAAAGGACTGTTCATACCGGCGGTTGTCGTCCTCTTTATCGTCACTTACGGGGCGGCGGCGGCTGTTTTTGCCGCGATCCAAAAGGAACTGCCCGGGGCAAGGCTTTCCAAGGGCTTCCGCTACGGGATTTCATTCGGCGTCCTGTGGTTTATCGGCATGATCGAGATGACGCTTATCGCGGGGTCATCGCTGTCATACGAGTTGTATTCGGGGTCTGTGGACGGGATATCGTTTCTTTTATTGGGGGTGCTGCTCGGGGTTTATTCCGGCGCTGACAGCATTGGGAAAGCTGACGGCCGAAAGTTCGCAGCCGCATTGGTTTCTGTTACCGTTATCAGCTTGTTGTTTCTTATCGGGCGGTATTTCGCCTACGCGGTGCTTCATCTCGAATCCGCTTACATTAACGAACCGCTCGCCACTTTTATATGGACTCTTTGCCTGGGAGTGTGGGTGGGGGTAATGTATCAACTCCTGAGACAAGGAATCGGAGGTAATTCGGCATTTGCGCGGGGGCTGTGGTTCGGTGTGCTGGTGTTCGGCAGCGACTGGCTGCTGTATACGCTTTTCCGCGCCGTGTTTGTGAAAATCGCGTTGATTCAAATCGTACTCCGTGTGGGGGTTGACGTTATCTTTGTGAGCGCGGGCGTGGCGGTTTCGGAAAGACTCCTCAGCAGGGCGGCGGGTGAATCGTCTTTGCCGGGAACAGCAAAGGGGTGAGGGAGGCAGCGTGGATATCTTCCCCGGCCCCGTATTGGGCGCAATAATGAGTCAATACCGCTGAGATTTAGAGTAATGCTTCCGACTTGTTAACCACCGGGGGCTGCTTGCTGACCAGGAATTCATAGCTGAGGAACCGGAGGATTCGGTCCAGTTGTTCGCCTATCAGGTCTTTTTCCCGGGCGATAACCTCCTGCACCAGGGGGAAAACGGGTGTTTCACCGTCCCAGTTGTTGATGAGGATGTGTTCCGAGTTCACCTCCTGCGCCACCCGGAGTGCAACGAAGGCGCAAAGGAAGATGTCGTCGACGTAATGGTGGGGGCCGTGAGGGTTTTCAGACGAGATGTCCGCCGGCAGAATAAAGTAAGCTATGGCCGCCATGACAAGCGGGCGTAAATGCCGGGGCAGCATCGGGTCATCGAGCAGACGTGTAAGAAGCCGGAAAAAAGCCGGTGTCTGACGGATGAGGTCGTCGTGACGGCCTTCGTACGAGGCTACGTCTTCCTGCAACAGTTCATCGAAGTATTTCATCCGTTCCACCTCCTTAATATGTAACTGTATGTTGTCGAGGGCACTCACCTTTCGATTCTATTCTACATAATTACCCATATATCCTCTAATTTTTCGAAAATAACCAGGTTGAGGGGCTTTTCGAGCCAAGACAACGGCTCAAAGTCTCTTCGTATCCCCGATTTAAGACGGGTTACGGGCCTTCCCGGTACCTGCACGGAAAACGTTCCGGCTATTTCCAGCGTTTATTTAAACCGGCCGGGGGTAAGATGATAGAAACGGCTCAAGGGAGGAGGGGGCGTCGGGTGGAATGAAGAAATTTAAAGACCGTATTGTTCTTGGCGTATGCTGCGCTTTGTTAGCAAGCTTACCGCCCAAGCTGGCAAACACCATTGAGTACCGCCTGGGACTGACCGATGAGCAATACAACCAAACAGGGTCCAGTTTTTTTTTGCCAAAAGAAGAGGCAAAGTCGAATTCCATGGCAAGCAAGGTGGTTGGTTCTCTTGTAAACAACACCGTGGTTGGTTTTACGGGGGTGGTGTTGGCCTACCTGCTTTCGATCTCCGGTCGTGACAGGGCGGTTATTAAAGGAGCGCTGTTCGGGGCGTTGGAATGGGTCGCCATCTGGGGTCTAACCGGCAAGTTAGGGATGAAGGTGAGAAGCAGAAAAGCTGCGACACATCTTTTGAGTTTCTTTGACCATGTTATTTTCGGGGCCGGCACCGCCTGGCTGGTGTCCAAGCTGGGAGATGACAGTCTGTATCCGGACATGAAGGTTTCAAGTCCCGAAGAGAAACTGCCTATAGTCCCGACCCCGCCGCGGAAGCTGACACTTTCCCCGCGAAGGCGCAGGAGACTGCTCAAAGGCACCGCGTAACAATGAATCCGTGGATGTCCGGAAATCAGTCTCACCGCCAATCCGGCACTCAGGTTCTGAGTGCCGGACGAAAACACGATGATTTAATACGATAAATACCGGATAATATGGGGAAAATACCTTGGCCTGTTGAACGGAGCACTCAAACTAAATTGAGGAAGTTTCTTTCTCGGTTTTTACCTTATAGAATCTCGAAGCTTGAACCTTGAACCTTGAACTTTGAACTACTAAAACAAAGGCGGGGTGCTTTCGATAACCCGCATGGATTTCCACTTACCGTTTAAGAACCGGTACAGGAAGGCAAAACCGAGGATGATTACATACGCTGAGGCAATGCCCCACCCGGCATACAGTCCCTTATGCAGCAGTATCAGGGCTACGTAGCTTGGGATAATGAGTACAAGCAGCGACACGATAAGCATCATGCGCATCACGTAATGGGTGTCGCCCGCACCTTTGACGGCGGAGGAGAAGATGATGTTCATCGTATCGAACAGCGAATATATCGCCACAAAACGCAGCAAGACGGTCACAAGTTCCTTTATACTTGCAAAGCTCTCGGGGGCGGCATGCGAAGCGAAAGGCATGATAAAAATACCCGGGGCGACAACGTACAGCAACGAGATGAATGCCATGTAGAGAAAGGTTATATGGAATCCGGAATAGACGCTCCGCTCGGCGATTTCCGGCCGTTCTTTGCCGAGGTATTGCCCCACCAGCACCGACACGGCGATACCGCTTCCCAGCATAGGCATGAACGCTACGGTGTTAATATTGAAAGCGATATTTGTGGCCGCAAGTTTAATCGTTCCGAGGGAGCCCATTATAAGGATGAACGCTGTAAATCCGGCCATATCCACCAGGAACTGTATGCCGTTGGGGAAGCCGAACCGGATTATCCTCGCCAGGAGCGGCCGGTTCACGCGCCAGTGAAGGCTGTTGTATTCCTTTCTATACGAATGCTTTGTGATGAGAACCAAGTAGGTGGTAAGAGTAAAACACCCCGAAAGCACCGTCGCTACGGCGGCGCCTTTCATGCCCCATCCGGGAAAGCCCCAGCGGCCGAATATCAGACAGTAGTCGAGAACCACATTTACCGCGGTCCCCGCAATGTTTACCCACATCAGTGTCCACGTTTTCCCTCTGCCGGCATAAAACCCGGCCAGCGCAACGGACGCCAGCATAGGGAAAGCGCCCATGCAAAGAATTCTGAAATAGACGATCTCGTTCTCCAGAACCGGTTTGCTGTGACCGATAAATTGAAAGATTTGCCGGGAAAAAGGGGCGACGGCAAGCAAAATCAAACCGCCGATCGCAGCGATGTAGATGCCCTGCCAGACCGCGGGGCCGATCATTCTGTTCCTGCCCGACCCGTAATACTGGGCGACAAAGGTATCGACGTAACTCACCGTTCCGAGGAATACGCAGGTCAGTGAAAAATTCAACATTCCGGCGGGCATGGAGGCGGCCACCGCCGCCGGGGAATACCACGTAAGAAACATCCTGTCGATAAACTGCTGCAGCGACCACATACCCGTAGCCAAAATCAGCGGCGCCGCGATGGCCAGGAACTCGCCGTATCCCCCCTCACGCGACCAACGCCGGGATAGGGAGTCGTATGCTTTGACGGTGACGTTCGTATGGTCTGCCATGATAAAGCCAGTGGCCTCCGGTTTGGTGGTCCGCATGGTAGCGGGCGGACGTGTCTACGGCCCATTATAACTTAGTTCGGCGCACTAAAGAAAGGCAGAGTTATGGGGGCTTGAAGTTTTATCGTATGACCGCCCGCTTTGGATTTGGAAGGCGAGGGATCTGCGGCGAAGCCGCTGTCGAAGGATTTGTGGGGCATCTCTACCGTATACGGCGAGGTCCGATATAACCGAGACCGAATAGCATTATCAGCCCAGCCTGGATTATCCAGGTCGGTACGACCTGGATAATGCTATGGGCGAGCGCGCCATAGGGGGGTGCAGCATTGGGATTAAAGCCAGCGTATCGGTTATTATACCGGCAAGGTAGGCGATTCTTAGCTGTTTGACCTGTTTTGCTCATTATCGAATTCGCCTCGTCTGACGGGCGGACTGATCCTTTACCTCACGGAGGAAACGGTAGAGGGGCGCAAGAAGATTGAAACCGCGGGTCAGGTCTTCAACCAGGTTCTTGTGGAAGAAACGGTCGTCAATTTCCCTGTTACAGACCAGGTAGAGGTTTTTACGCCGGTACCAGAGCATGATGTGTTCAGGCTTGTCTTCGCCCGGCGCCTTCTTGTATGTTTCTCCTTCTATTACGAATTCCTGCTGCTTCGGATAAAAGTCTGTGGCCTTCTCTAACCTGTCCGGCTGCTCGTCGATCACCTTCCGGAGTCCGTCCATGGTCTCCTTAGAGGCGCCGTAAAACCCCATCCCGTAGCGGTACGACTCAGGGGAAATCTCGAGGAAGTAAGCGGGGGCGTCCTTCCAGTCCTTGCCCGGCCGTTTAAAGGTTATCCACATGGCGCTTTTATAAGGGGATTTATCCCTGGAAAACCTGGTGTCCCGATAGATTCGGGAAATCGTCTTGTTCACCGCGGGGGTCAGCTCAAACAACGGGTCAATGGCGTACATGAACCCCCCGAGGTCCGCGACCAGGTCCTGCAGCGGCCGGATCAGGTATTCCTGATAATCCTGCCTGTGGGCTTCAAACCAGGGTTTGTTGTTGTTTGCTCTAAGGTCGTTAAGGAACTCTGCGGTCTCCGGCAGGAAGCCGTTAAACCTGTCCGCCTTTGCGCCCACCGTTACCGCCTCCTTTCGTCTAACGCGGATAAGGGGAGAACTGATCCGCGACCACCCACCACTTTCCGTCCTCGTTCACAAGGCCGAACATATCCCTCCCGCCCATCTTAACGGTCTGCCCACCCATTTCAAAGGACATATCGAAGTAGTAGGTGACAACCGCGAAACTGCCGTTGTCGTACAGATCGACCCTGGGGTCGGTCTCCTTCCAGTAATGGATTTTTGCCGTTGTGGAGAAAGCCTTCCAGCCGGCGACGCAGGCGTCCCTTCCCTCAAGGCGGGTGCGGTCGGTGGGGTTATCGCCACCATATCCCGGTGAAAGTAGTTTTTGAGTTCATCGGCATTGCCTTCCGCGGTCCAGAGCCGGTTGAGTGTTTGGATGGTTTGCCAGACTTCTTCCTTTGCGCGCGATTCCTGCAAAATCCAGGACCTCCCTTTTGTAAATGAATTCCAGACTGATTGTTACCGGAACCCCTTCAATTCATAACACGCTACCGGGGAGAAACAACGCCGCGACCGTTATTTTTACAAAAGGGCAGAACTTTATGGGCGCGATCGACGTTTTAAAACCGGTGAAGAATGTCAGACCGGCCATAACCGCCAGCATCAGGCCGGATCCAATGTAAAGTGTGTGAGTGGCGGGATTTCGGCAACCTTGGAGCATCGTTGCAAACAGCACCAGGAGGCCTTTGAAACAGAGCGTAAGTCCTTCGGCCATCCACTCCATGGCTATGATTCTCTTATTGTCCTCCGATACCGGCTCAAAACCGTTTACCACGGCTTTTGTAGGTATCAGGTGGGTTATCCCCCACAGGATTATAACTGCTGAACCCGTGTAAATCAGTATGGCGTTTGCCAACCGGCGGGCACCCCCCCTTTTTTCATTACTAAATATTTTCGCTGATTTGCATCATTTTGTCTACCATTTATGTCCAGGAAAGACGGAACGAACGCCGGGCTTACGTTACATCTCTGAAAAGCGTTGTTCAAACGCGAAATGCAGCGCATTTTGTTTTTTAATTGGTTCTAAAGTATAAACAAAAATCGCAGCGGCAATAATGACAATCGAAGAGACGCAATAAAAGCGCGTGCCAAAGGGGGCGTTGACTGTTATCAACAAGGTTGAAATCTGCGGGGTTAACACAGCCAAGCTTCCGGTCCTGACATCGGCCAAGATGCGGAAACTCTTTGAGGCGGTCAAGCAAGGTGATTGCGGCGCGAGGTCCGAGTTGATAAACGGGAACCTGAGGTTGGTTTTAAGTGTGATCCAGCGTTTTACGAACAGGGGGGAATTTGTCGACGACCTTTTCCAAGTCGGCTGCATCGGTTTGATAAAAGCGATCGATAATTTCGACCTCACCCAGAACGTGAAGTTTTCAACCTACGCCGTGCCGATGATCATCGGCGAGATCCGCCGCTACCTTAGGGACAACAACTCGATCAGGGTATCACGCTCCCTCCGGGACGTGGCGTACAAGGCCCTCCAGGTGCGTGACTCCCTCGCGAGTAAAAACGCGCGGGAACCGTCTGTGAACGAGATAGCAACGGAGTTGAATGTTCCCCGGGAAGAAGTGGTGCTGGCGCTGGACGCCATTCAGGAGCCGGTGTCTCTATTTGAACCGATTTACCATGATGGTGGTGACCCGATCTACGTCATGGACCAGATCGGGGACGAAAAGAACCAGGATACCAACTGGCTTGAGGTGATCGCCATCCGGGATGCGTTGCGAAGACTGAGCGACCGGGAAAAGCTTATCCTCACCATGCGGTTCTTCGAAGGTAAGACACAGATGGAAGTGGCTGACGAGATCGGGATTTCGCAGGCGCAGGTTTCGCGTCTCGAGAAGGCGGCGCTCGGCCACATGCGCAAGTACATGTAAGGGCAGGGAAGGGAAAGAAATGAAACGCAGGTTGCTGGTAATATTAGGTGTGGGGCTGGTTTTTACCGGGCTTGCCGTGGGGGTGCTCCGCGAGCGGACGGTCGAGTTATACAACCCCGACAACCTTATCAGGATACACATCATTCCAAACAGTGATACCCCGGTGGACCAGAAGTTGAAGCAGAAAGTCCGCCGGGCGATGATCGAGACGATGACTCCTGAGTTCAAGGGTGTCAGCGATGTGCGGGTAGCCCGGAGGCTGGTTGACAACAACCTTGGCCGGATAAAGGCGGTTGCTTCCCGCGAAGTCGCAATGGCCGGAAAGGACTACGGCGTGCAGGTTTACCACGGGCGTTTCGACTTCCCCGTACGGACCTACGGTGACCTTACCCTGCCGGCAGGGGAGTACGAAGCGGTCCGCGTGGTGCTTGGGGCAGGTAAGGGGCAGAACTGGTGGTGCGTGCTCTTCCCGCCGCTCTGCATGGTGAGCGTCGACAACTCCGATGCGAGTGTGGAAACCCTTGCCGGAGGCGAGAACGGCCAGCGGGTGAAATTTCGCTCGCGGCTCTGGGAATTGGCGCAGCGTCATCTGGGTCTGCCGGTCCGGCAGGTCGTGCAGACTACAAAGGTCCGGCGGCACGAGAACGGACGGTAATTTAGACTACAATAAAGAACGTAAAGAAAAAAGCCCGGTTAAAACCGGGTTTTTATTTTTTCACAACGGCTTAATTATCACAGTCGCCCGATATCCAGGTATCTATTTCGGATTCCGCCGTCGGGCGCGGCGATATGAGAGGTGTGAAGCGGGATGTAAGAGGTGAAAATCATAGACGGAAACTCTGTTCTCAATTCGGGCCGTAAGCCGGAAGGACGTTGAACGACCCCGGGCCGGCCGATTTTTTTCACGCAGTCTTAGTTTACTTCTAAGTATAACCAGCAAGGCATAGGCTTTTAATGGGAGGGACGGCCTATGTTGAAGATATCTGATCTCAGGATGCGGGAAGTGATAAACGTCCTGGATGGGCGGCGCTTGGGGTTGATTAAGGATATCGATATCGACATGGAAAACGGCAGGATCAAGGCTCTGGTGCTGCCCGGGCCCTCCCGCCTTCTGGGGTTCTTCGGCAAGGATGAAGAGATGATCGTCCCCTGGGAAAGCATAGTAAGGATCGGCATGGACGTCATTCTTATTGAGGCCCCGATAGAAAATTTGGCTCGGTATTCGTACCGGCGATAGGTTCTTTCGACATTCAGGGACAAAATATTTAAGAGCTTGAATGCGGGCGAGCCTGAAAATGCGTGTAAAGAGAGATTAAGGAATTCCCCCCTTTTTCCTTCCTTTTTGGCATTTACAACCCAAAATATTGTGGTGTAAGATAAATAATATACTACATTTTGTGTGTGAGGCCGTATGCGCTGCCCATTTTGCGCCTTCGATGACACCCGGGTTGTGGATACCCGTGCGGCGGACGAGGGTTCGACCATTAAACGTCGACGGGAATGCCCTCGCTGCAACAGGCGTTTTACCACTTACGAGCGGGTGGACGAGCTTCCCCTGATCGTGGTCAAGAAAGACGGCCGGCGGGAGATTTTTAACCGGACGAAGCTGCTCGGAGGGCTCTTGAAGGCTTGCCACAAGCGGCCGGTCAAGCGGGAGGACCTCGAGCGGATCGTGGACGAAGTGGAGCGTGAACTGAGGAATCGGCTTGAGTCGGAGGTTCCGGCGCACGTTATCGGCGAGCTTGTTGTGGACAGGCTGCGCTGGCTCGACGAGGTGGCCTACGTACGTTTTGCAAGCGTTTACCGGGAATTCCGCGACGGGCACGACTTTAAGGCGGAAGTCGAACGTTTGTTTAAGGACCGTGAAGACGGGAGTGTTACCGCAAAGAAAGACGAATCCGGGTATTAACACATTTCGCCAGTAGATTAATTAATACCGATAAGGGATGGGTTTCCGACTAAAAACGAGTCGCTTTTCAAAAGGAGTGCGGTGAAAATGAGTGTCCCGATACCTAAAGCCATCGTATAAACGTAACGGCAATTAAATGAGGGGAGGGAAAGTTTAAGTGTATCAGGTTATCCGAAAGAGGGACGGACGAGAGGTTCCGTTCGACGACTCAAAAATCACCGATGCGATCTTTAAGGCGGCGCGGGCCGTGGGCGGGGAAGACAGAGAAACGGCGATGCGGCTTACCCTCGAAGTCCTTACGATGCTCAAGGCCAGATACAACGGTTCAGCCTTTGGGGTCGAGGACGTTCAGGACCTTGTCGAAAAGGTTCTGATCGAGGCCGGGCACGCGAGAACCGCCAAGGCTTACATCCTGTACCGCAACTGGCGCACCCGGATCCGTGACGCGAAGAGTGATCTTATGGACGCCGTGGAAGAGATCCTCGACGAGACCAGCCGGGAAAACGCAAACGTTTCTAACTCCCCGTCGGCAAAGATGCTCCAGATCGCAGAGGCCGCAAGCAAGAAGTATTACCTCACCCGGTTGATCCCGGATGAGTTTGCCCAGGCGCATATCCGCGGCGATATTCACATCCACGACCTGGGTTTCTACGCTAAGACCTTGAACTGCATCCAGATTCCCCTCGGAAGACTTCTGGCCGAAGGTTTCAACACCGGGCACGGTCACATCCGCCCGCCGAAACGCCCCGGCTCTGCGACCGCCCTTGCCTGTATCATCCTCCAAAGCTCGCAAAACGACATGTTCGGGGGGCAGTCTTTCGCAGACTTTGACAGGGACATGGCGCCTTATGTGGTTAACGCTTCGGACGATGAGGTTTACCAGGCGATGGAAGCGCTGGTGTACAACCTGAATTCGATGCATTCGCGCGCGGGGGCGCAGGTGCCTTTCAGCAGCATCAACCTGGGCATGGAAACCGGCAAGGACGCCCGGAGGGTAACGCGCGGCCTGCTCCTCGCCTATGAGACCGGGCTCGGGCGGAACGAGGCGCCCATCTTCCCGAATATTATCTTCAGGGTGAAGAAAGGCGTCAATTTCACCCCGGAAGACCCGAACTACGATCTGTTCCAACTGGCCGTCAGAGTGGCTTCAAAACGCTTGAACCCCACATTCAGCTTTATGGATTCCAGCTTCAACACCCCTTATGGCGAGCAGGTTTCTTATATGGGCTGCCGCTCGCGGGTAATGGCCAACCGCCGCGGACCGGAGGTAGCGGAGGGGCGCGGCAACCTGTCCTTCACGACCATCAACCTTCCCCGGGTGGCCCTCAAAGCGGAACGGAACATTAATAAGTTTTATAAGCATCTCGCGGAAATCACCCAGCTCGGCATAGAGCAGCTTTATCACCGCTACCAACTCCAGGCGCAATTGAAAGTAAAGGACATGCCGTTTGTTATGGGTCAGCGGTTGTATCTGGACACGGACGGTTTGAAACCGGAGGATTCCATCGAGGAGGCGATAAAGCACGGAACGCTGTCCCTGGGTTTTATAGGGCTGGCGGAGGCGCTCGTGGCGCTTTTGGGGAAGCATCATGCCCAGGACGCGGGCGCCCAGGAACTCGGGCTGGAAATCGTCGGATGGCTCCGGCAAAGGATTGATGAGGCCTGTGACAAGTACAATCTGAATTATACTCTTTTGGCCACGCCTGCGGAAGGGACGGCAGGCCGTTTCATAAAACCGGACCGGGGGGAGTTCGGGATCGTTCCCGGGGTGAACGACCGGGATTTTTACACCAACTCCTTCCACGTGCCTGTCCACTTCGGGATCGAGTGCTTTCACAAGATCGAAGTCGAAGGCCCCTATCATAAGTTCTGCAACGCCGGTCACATCAGTTACGTAGAGCTTCCTTCCCCGCCGGTGGACAACCCCGAGGCGGTCGAGGCCATCATCCGGCATATGGCGCAGAACGATATGGGGTACGTCGGGATAAACTTCCCGGTGGATTTCTGCGAACAGTGCAGTTTTACGGGCGTTTTGGACGAGAAGTGCCCGAAATGCGGTTCGACCTCGATCCGAAGGGTGCGGCGGATAACCGGTTACCTGTCCACGGTCGATCGCTTTAACGACGCGAAGGTTTCGGAATTGAAATCCCGGGTGGTTCACCTCGGCGGCCCGGGAACGCTGCATTAAAAAAACGCGGGGGCCCCTGCGGGTTCTGTATGCCGCGGGGGCCATCTTTTTTAACAGGTAGAAGGTAGAAGGTAGAAAATTTCCCATTCCCCATTCCATAATCTATATTCTGTATTTTACTATTTAAGGAGTCCAGCATGTCAAGCACTCAAAACGCGGAGAAGATTAATATACGGATCGCCGGTGTGGTGCGCGAGAGCGTGGTTGACGGCCCGGGCCTGCGCTATGTCATTTTCGCGCAGGGGTGCCCGCACCGGTGCCCGGATTGCCACAACCCGGAGACCTGGGACCCGGATGCCGGTTATGAGTCTTCCTTGGAGGTGTTGGTTGCCGACATCGTGCGCAACCCGCTGCTAAAAGGTGTGACCTTTTCAGGGGGAGACCCATTCCTTCAGGCAGCTTCTTTTGCGGCCCTCGGATGGGTCCTCCGGGGTAAGGGATACGATATAACGACGTATACGGGTTACACCTTCGAAGAACTTGTCAAAGGGAACGTCCCCTCGACTCGGGAACTGCTTGCGGTGACGGACGTCCTCGTCGACGGCCCTTTTGTCCTGGCGGAGCGGGACTTGACGCTGCCGTTCCGCGGTTCGCGGAACCAGCGGCTGATTGACGTGCAGGCTTCGATGAAGAGCGGGGGTATAATAGAGACGAAACTCAGGAGACTGCTGCAAAACTACGCCTAGCTGTTTCAGTCCGGCTTCACCTTCAGCGCTAAGCTTGTGAGGCTTTTGATTTCCACCCCTTTACATCTGACTCCCCACCTCCCGTACCGCTACGTTTCACGACGGGACGCTGAATAGATAAGACACGCTTTACAATCAAGCGGAACAAGGTAAAATGGGTAAAACAGGTTGCTAAACTCAGCGACTTTAAAAGGAAGGGTGGTTGGAAAAGCCGGCGGAGGGCGCCGTCAGGCTGATGATTATGAGAAGTCTGTACAACGAAGAGGAAGCGAAAAAATACATTAAAAGATATGCCGGTTACCCGGAAGACCTTGCTTTGCGGATATACACCTCACACCTTATCGGAAGGGAAGGCGGGCTTGTGCTTCACGGCGGGGGCAATACATCAGTAAAATCCAGGGTGAGGGATATCTTCGGCAACGAGAACGACGTGCTGTTCGTCAAGGGAAGCGGCTGGGACCTGGCGGCCATCGAGCCGCAGGGCTTCCCATGCCTTGACCTGGAGTACCTGCGTCGGCTCCGGTCGCTCGAACGCATGTCGGACGAGGAAATGGTAAACCAGTTGCGGACGCACATGACCGATGCCGCTTCGCCGGACCCTTCCGTGGAAACACTGCTTCACGCGTACCTTCCCCACAAGTTCGTCGACCACACCCATGCCGACGCCGTCTTGATCCTGACCAATCAGAAAGAGCACGATAGTCTTCTTAATGAGGCCCTGGGAGAGAGGGTAGCGGTTCTGGAGTTCATCATGCCCGGTTTTCCGCTTGCCGGGGCCGTTTACGAGTTGTATGAAAAAAATCCGGATGTTGAGGCCATAGTCCTTCTCAATCATGGTTTATTCACCTTCGGTGACGACG
Source organism: Bacillota bacterium (assembly GCA_040755295.1). Taxonomy (NCBI): domain Bacteria; kingdom Bacillati; phylum Bacillota; species Bacillota bacterium. Next base: position 76,272 of record JBFMBK010000005.1, read on the forward strand.
CAAAAACCTCGTACGAGCGGACGATAAAATACGTGACCATGGCGGAAGAGTACATCGCCTCGAAAACTAAAAACAAAACGCTCTTAACAAGATGTACGGAGATTGAGGCGCCGATAAATAAAGCGCAGGCGGCGTCGATAACCTGCCAGGCCGTAAGAGGGGCGCTGGCGCATGCCGGGAGCGACGGGAGGTTGAAGCGGTTCATCCTCGAGGTGCGTGACGCGAAGGACATCATCGAGGCGTCGCTGTCGCAGGAAGCGCCCGAATTCTGCGTTTCGGGACTGTTAACCCCCGATCACGTCATCCGCACCAAGGGTAAATACGTTTACGCGGACGGCGTTGACCGGGACGACGAGACAATCAGCCGGAAGATAAGGCTGCTTGTGGAGCAGTTTAAGAAGGAATACAACGACTATTTCGACCGCTGCGTGCGTGAGAAAAACGTGGAGAGAAAACGGCTTGACCCGTACCCGCGGGTTTTCCTGGTCGCGGGTGTGGGTATTATCGCGGCGGGGAAAACCCGGAAGGCCGCCGGAATCGCCGCCGACCTGGCGGAGCACACCATCCGGGCGAAGGTGAAGGCAAGGGCGCTGGGAGAGTACGTCTCTCTACCGGACCACACGCTTTTCGACATGGAATACTGGAGCCTCGAACAGAAGAAACTCGGCAGGTCGGGCGGGCTCTCGCTGGAAGGGCAGGTCGCTTTCGTTTCCGGCGGCGGCGGCGCGATGGCGGTGGGGATCGGCGACAGACTGCTTGCGGCGGGCGCGGCGCTGGTATTGTCTGATATAAATGCGGAAAGGCTGGATAGGGTGAAAAAGGCGCTGTCGGCAAGATACGACCCGCTCGTCATCGAGACCCTGGTGATGGACGTAACCGATTATGACGCCGTGGCGGCGGGGCTTGACCGGGTGTGCCGCATCCTCGGGGGGATCGACATCGTGGTCCCGAACGCCGGGATTGCCCACGTGGCGAGAATCGAGCACCTTGAAGCGGATAAGCTTGAGGAAGTGATGAGGGTTAATTTCCTGGGCGTCTTCAACCTTATCAAGGCGGCGGCGGGGATTTTCAAGCGCCAGGGGACCGGGGGGAACATCGTCGTGAACTGTTCCAAGAACGTTTTTGATCCCGGACCCGCGTTCGGCGCATACAGCGCCTCGAAAGCGGCGGCGCACCAGATATCCAAGATCGCGGCGCTGGAACTCGCCACGCTGGGCGTGAAGGTCAACATGATTAACGCCGACGCCGTATTCGGCGCGGGTGAGATCTCTTCCGGCCTGTGGGACGTTGTGGGTCCGGACCGGATGAAGGCCAGAGGGCTTGACCCGCAAGGCTTGCAGGAATATTACCGGGAACGGAACCTCCTGAAAACGGAGGTCTTTGCCGAACACGTGGGCAATGCGGTCGTTTTCTTTGCCGCGGACCAGACGCCCACGACCGGCGCAACGCTGCCTGTGGACGGAGGGATCCCCGCCGCGTTCCCCAGGTAGTTCTCTGTGAACTTTGTGCCTCTGTGGTGACCCAGCCTCAACTTACTGATCTTAAGACGTGGCGTTCTAAGTCGTATTGTGTATATAACGATGCAAAGTTATTTTAATGTGCCGTTGAGTGCTGGGTGGTTCCGAATTGCCCGGATTAGAAACTACGAGAGTCCGCCCGGTTGAATCCAGAAACTAAAGCGGAAACTATAAACACCATAGTCTCCGCTTTTTATTTTGCGGCCTTTGTATAAAGCGACCGGTCGCCCGGTTATTGGCTTAACAACTTAAGACCAGACCTGGTCTCGTTTGTTCAGTGTCAGGAGGCACAGCTTGAGGGCGTGCTACAGGTGGTACAGGTGTCCCCCTTGCCCCCTTCGACGCCTTTGGTGGCGAAAAACGAAATCAGTTTTTCGGGTTTCGGGGTGTCGCAAGCCGGGCAGGAAAGGTTTTCTCCCGTCTCGCCAAGCGGGCACAACCTTTCAAAACGATGCCCGCAGGATTTGCAGCGGAATTCATAGATCGGCACGGACCGTTTTCCTCCTGTTCGTTATGGTATCAACTCAAGCTTATGGAAAACCCGGCTTCTTGTCAAGGCAGTGGATTTGTTGGGAAGCATTTTTATTGAACAAATTTAACATTATTTTAATCTAACTCTAACGTTGAGTTAACAGAAGACAGGTAAAATTTATTAAGAACTTATGATTAAGGAGGGATCAAACGGGTTTTTATTATGCCATGGCTTTAAGAAATGAACATTAAATAAAGTTAAAAATCCTAAGGAGGGACTTTGTTTGTTTATGAAAAACCGGCTGGTTGTCCTGGCAGTCGTATTGACCGCTGTTGTAACCGTTGCCGCGGGATGCGGCGCCGGTAGCCGTTCCGGCAGCCCTTCGCAACAGGATACGCTTTCGGGTAAAATCATCGTGGTCGGTTCCACCGCGATGCAGCCTTTTATAGAAGAAGCGGCGACGGCATTCTATGAAAAGAATCCGGATGTGCAGATTACCGTTCAGGGCGGCGGCAGCGGCACGGGGCTCAGCCAGGTCAGCCAGGGCGCCTGCGACATAGGCAACTCCGATATATTCGCCGAGGAGAAAGAGGGCATCAACGCCTCAGAATTGTTGGATCACAAGGTTGTGGTTCAGGCCTTCGCCGTGGTGGCAAACCCGGGCGTGGGTGTGGACAGCCTTACCAAGAAACAGATTCAGGATATCTTTACGGGCAGGATAACGAACTGGAAACAGGTCGGCGGGAAGGACCGGAAGATCTTCGTGGTTAACCGCGCGAAAGGCTCCGGCACCAGGTCCACCTTCACCAAATATGTCATGGAAGGCATAGAAGAAGCCAAGGGTGGCGCCGAGCAGGATTCCTCCGGCACCGTGCACAAGATCGTCAGTGAAACGGGCGGAGCGGTGAGTTATCTGGCTGTTTCTTATCTTAATGATAAGGTAAAAACCGTTAGGATAGACGGCGCGGAACCTAACGAATTGGACATCAGCAGCGGCAAGTATCCCTTCTGGTCTTACGGTCACATGTACACAAAGGGCGAGCCGAGCAAAGCAGCGAAGGCGTTCATCGACTACGTCCTTAGCGACGAGGTGCAGCAAGGCCTTGTTAAAGAGATGTATTACTTCCCTGTTAACGGGATTCAGGTTGAACGCAAGCCTTAGAATTGGGAAATGAGACGTGGGAAGTTGCACAGTCGGCAGCAATGCGAAGCCCACAGGCGTAACGTAATACAGAACGCGGGGAGAAGCAAGTAGAGCACGAAAGCATGGTAGGGACGGGCCGGAGCGCATTGGGCAGTGTGAAGTGTGAAGTGGGAAGTGCGAGCCATGAAATTCACATAGTGAGTTGTTTCATTAAAAAATCTCACTTCTAACCTCCCACATCCCACCTCCAAAATACAGGTGAGCCTTACGAATTAATACACAGCTCATCGCCGCGCCTACGAAAGAACGCTTATATCAAGGGAGCAGTGATTGATGCAGTGGTTTAGCCCCAACACGAGGCGCGAGTTTGCCGGATATACGGTAACCTTCGTCTGCGCCTCGATAGCCATCGCTCTGACCATAGCGATCATTGTGTTCCTGGGCTGGAAGGGTCTCTCCATTTTCTTTGTCCATAAGGTCAGTCTGGCCAACATTTTCAGCGTCAACTGGTGGCCCGACAGGGCGGCGGCACTCGGGGGTCCTCAAGTGGGGGTCCTCTCCTTTATGGTCGGTTCGATAATAGCCTCGTCGCTTGCGGCGGCGGTCAGCGCGCCTTTCGGGATTACGGTGGCTGTGTTTATGTCCAACATATCGCCCAGGTTGGGGCAGCAAGTCTTGCAGCCCGTGATAGAACTTCTCGCCGGTATCCCTTCGGTGGTTTACGGTTATATCGGCCTGAGCCTTCTGGTGCCGTTTGTGAGAGAAAACCTTGGGGGAACGGGATTCAGCCTGTTGGCCGGTGCGGCGGTCCTGTCGGTGATGATCCTGCCCACCGTCACCAGCGTTTCCTTCGACGCGCTCCGCTCCCTCCCTTCGCATCTTAAGGAAGCGGCGTACGCGCTCGGCGCCACACGATGGCAGACCATTAAAATGGTGCTTATTCCCGCGGCACGGGAGGGGCTGCTGACCGGAGTGGTACTGGCCCTGGCGCGCGCCTTCGGCGAGGCGCTGGCGGTGCAGATGGTGATCGGCAACAAGCGGGAAATTCCCCATTCCATCCTGGATCCGATCATCACCCTTACCAGCGGCATCACCATGGATATGGGGAACACGGTTCAGGGTTCCCTATGGAACGATGCCCTCTGGTTTATGGCCGCAATACTGCTGCTGATTTCTTTTCTCTCTATTCTGGCAATACGTACGATCGGGAAGAAGGTGTCGAGCTGGTGAATGCCAAGACCAAGGACATGCTGGCCACGGTGCTTTTCTGGCTTGCCGCCGGTTTCGTAATCGTTCTCCTGGCCTTGCTGCTCGGGTATATACTTGTGCACGGGTACAAGTCCATCGACCTTGCTTTTTTAAAGAGTAATCCGGAAACAATCCGCGCCGGGGGCGGGATCGGCCCTAACCTGTTTAATTCTTTTTACCTTTTGTTTCTTTCCATGGCGTTGACGGTTCCGGTAGGTCTTTTCGGCGGGATATATCTTGTGGAATATGCGCGTCAGAACACCTTCACCAATATCATCCGCCTGTGCATCGAAACCCTTACCTCGCTGCCGTCGATAGTGGTGGGGCTCTTCGGGCTTCTTATATTTGTCACGAAATTCGGCCTCGGTTATTCGCTTGCGGCAGGCGCCCTTGCCCTGACCGTGATAAATCTGCCCCTGATGGTCCGCATCACCGAGGAAACCCTTCGCACCGTGCCGCAAAGTTGGCGTGAGGCCAGCCTGAGCCTCGGGGCCACCAGGTGGCAGACCACCTACCGGGTGGTCCTTCCCTGCGCCCTGCCCGGGCTGATCACCGGCATCATAATCACCGCCGGGCGCGTGTTCGGTGAAGCGGCGGCGCTGCTTTTTACCGCGGGCATCACGACGCCGCACCTCAACTTCGACCAGGCCAACCTGCTGCATCCGACGTCGCCCTGGAACCCCTTCCGTCCCGGGGAGACGCTGGCGGTGCATATCTGGAAGATCAACTCCGAAGCCCTTATCCCGGATATACGCCGGGTGGCGGACGGTTCGGCGGCCGTTCTGGTGCTCGTGCTGCTCATCTTCAACCTTCTTGCCCGATGGCTCGCCCGACGTTTCGCCCGGCGGCTGACCTCGGCGTAACATTTAAGTTATTTGGTCCCGTACAGTCTGTCGCCGGCATCTCCCAGACCGGGGACAATATACCCATGGTCGTTTAACTGTTCGTCCACCGCCGCGCAGTAGATCCGCACCTCCGGATGATCGGTGTTTATCCTTTCTATTCCCGTTACGGAAGCAATGATGCACATCAGCTTTATAACCTTCACGCCTTCTTCCTTAATCATCGTTATAGCGGCGGAAGCCGAGCCCCCCGTGGCCAGCATCGGGTCCAGAACGACCGCGGTCCGTTCTTCCGCGTCGCCGGGGAGGTTGCGGTAGTAAGTGACCGCTTCGAGCGTTTCGGGATTGCGGTAGATACCGATGTGGCCCACTCTGACCGTGGGCAGAAGTTTCAGCATTCCTTCAACCATGCCAAGTCCGGCCCTCAATATGGGTACAATGAACATTTTCTTCGTGGAAATCACTCCGGTCCTTGCCGTCCCCACCGGTGTTTCAATCTCAATTTCGTCCAGAGGCATGTCCCTTGTAACCTCATACCCCATCAACATGGTTACCTCGGAGACCAGTTCCCGGAAATCTTTCGTGCCGGTGTTCTTATCGCGGAGAAACGATGCCTTGTGCTGAATCAGGGGATGGTCGAAAACAAACACGTTTTTCACAATTACCTCCTTCCCGGCGGTAACCCTATTGTTCTTACTGTTTCCGACATCGAATTTTGAACTTTAACTTTGAACGGACCTTAAAGGCTGACCCCTTGAGTTTTATCGGCCTGTCCTCAAGGCTTCAGCAAATTCCGCCGGGAGGCCCGCTCTGATTATATCCTGCCCGGTGCGGTCTGCGTCGTAGGGCACTTCGATGAAGCTCACCGCCGGTTCTTTCTTCAGGTCGATCAAAGCGTAAACGGCGGCCGGGGAACCGTGTTTCGGTTTGCCGACGCTTCCGCAGTTTATGACGTGCCCGGCCGGAAGGCTATGGTGGAACGGCCGGTGGGTGTGTCCCACCACCAGGATGCCGGCGCCGGCAAGAGCAAGCATTTCGGTAAACGTTTCCACGGGCGTTTCCGCAAAGAGGTACTCGTCGCGGTCGCGGGGACTCCCGTGAGTCATATAGAGGTTATGCCCTTCAAAATTAAAACGGAGTTGCGGCGGAAGCGAACGGAGGAATGCCTTGTTTTCTTCGCTCGTGTGCGCCTGAGCCCAGGATAAAGAGCGTTCGCCCAGTTCCTGCGCCGCTTTGTCCGGGAAGATGCACCCGCACACCGGGCGGTCGAAGGCCGTCGCTTCATCATAGTTGCCGCAGACCGCGGCGATCTGTTCGATACGGATGCGCTCGACCACCTCGTTCGGGTGCGGCCCGTACCCGACGAGGTCGCCGGCGCAAAGCAACAGGTCCGCATCCCGTCCCGCGATATCGGCCAGGACCGCTTCCAGTGCGGGGAGGTTGGCGTGAACATCCGACAGCGCTGCGATACGCATAATTAAGCCCCCTGATGTCTTTTAATTTCATATATTAACACAAAGCGGAGATTCTCAACAGATTTTAAAGACTCTTTGTTGTCGCGGGGCGCACTCTACAGTTCTTTGTTAAAATGACAGAAGTTCGACAGGATTTGCGGAGTATGGGAACGAATAGTAATACATGTCCGGCGCTCAGAAGGAGCTGGTACTGATAGTAAGAAACTACGGCTTGGTTCTTCGATGTCATCTTTCAACAATCGCAAATGTTGGATTGAACGCTGGACACCACGAAGGATGAGACCCGTAAGTTAGTCGCTTAGAAACAGCATCGTAACACTAACGGAACACGGAGAGGAGCGAGCAGTGCAAGGAAGCGCTCCGACGGCCGGGCCGGAGCGTACTGGGTGCGTACGTGAGGACCCGGACGGCGGAGACTGACTAAGTAATGCGAAGCTCATCGTCGTGCCCTCCGGCAGAAGAATAAATCTTAGATAGGGAGAGTGGCCCATGCGTTTAAGCTTCTACGGCGCCGCCCGGACGGTGACCGGCTCCTGCTTTCTGGTGGAGGCGAGCGGGACGCGAATCCTCGTCGACTGCGGCCTTTTTCAGGGACCTCCGGAAACGCGGGAGCGTAACTATGAACCCTTTCCGTTTCTTTCCGCCTCTATCGATTACCTGCTGGTGACCCACGCGCACATCGACCATTCCGGCCTTATCCCGCGCCTTTGTAAAACGGGGTTCAAGGGTAAAATCCTGGCCACGGCGGCCACGGTGGACTTGCTTACGGTTCTTTTACCCGATGCCGCCCATATTCAGGAGATGGAGGTGGAGCAGAAGAACCGGAAGGCAAGGCGTGCGGGTAAACCGCTCTTGGATCCGATATACACCGTGGCGGACGCGAACAAGAGCCTCAGTTTTTTCGAGGGTGTGAGCTACGATACGACCCTGACCATAACCCCGCAGATCGGCGCCACCTTTTATAACGCCGGCCATATCCTCGGCGCCGCGATGGTCATGCTGACGGTCAGCGAAAACGGCGTTCCGCTTAAGGTCCTGTTTTCGGGCGATATAGGCAGGCCGGGCCAGCGTTTCGTCAAGGACCCGGCGGTAGTTGACAACGCCGATTACGTGGTGATCGAATCAACCTACGGAAACAGGCTGCACCCCGAAGAAAACGAGGTGTCCGTGCTTCACGATGTTCTCTGGCGCACTTATAAGCGGGGCGGCAACGTAATTATTCCGGCCTTTGCGGTAGAGCGCACGCAGGACCTGCTTTTCGACCTCAGCGAGCTGCACCATAAGGGCGAAATGCCGCCGATGCAGGTATACATCGACAGCCCGTTGGCGACCGCGGTGACCGGTATCTTCGACCGGCACAAGGAGTGTTATGACGAGGAGACTCAAGCCCTGATAAAATCCGGGCAAAATCCGCTCGATTCGGATTACGTCCGCTTCTCGGTCACTACCGAGGAGTCCCGGGCGTTGAATCAAACGCCGCGCGGCATGGTGATCATTTCCGCGAGCGGTATGTGCGAAGCCGGGCGCATCCGGCACCACCTCAAGCACAACCTCTGGCGCCCTGAATCCACGGTTGTGTTCGTGGGTTTTCAGCCCCAGGGGACGCTCGGCAGACGCATCCTCGACGGCGAAAAGAGCGTTTCGATCTTCGGGGAGGAAATCGCCGTAAAGGCGGAAATCGTTGAGCTTTCGGGGTATTCGGCTCATGCCGACCAGGCCGGACTGATCGAATGGCTGTCAAACTTCAAAACCAGGCCGAAACAGGTTTTCGTGGTCCACGGTGAACCGGAGGCGTCCGAAAACCTGCGCGGCATGATAGAAAAAGATCTCGGCTTACAGGCCGTTGTTCCGAACTATTTGTCGTCGTGGACCCTCGCGGCGGACGTCCAGGCCGCCGCGTTGCTGGACGCTTACCGCCGCCTGGGAGAGCGGCTGCAGGAGGTCCTGAAGGCTTCCGATCCCAAAGAAATCGCCTCCATAGCCCGCCGGCTCGAATCGGTTGTAACGGGCGGGAATTAAATCTAACTGCTATAATAGTAGGTAGCAGGCAGTAGACAGTAGGTAGTAGTCGGAAGTTACGAGTTGCAAGTTAAGTCCTAAGTCGATAGTTCTCAGTCCTTAGTCGGGGGCAAAGTTACAAGTTGCGAGTTACGAGTCTCGGGCTGCGAGTTGTGAGTCGGTGCGGAACCAATCTTCAGTTTGGGAGCAGTAGATAGTAAATAGTAGGTGGTACAGAAGACGGGAGGTTTGTTCCCCTTCTCGATTCTGACTTCTATATTCTATATTCGATATTCTGACCGTCTTCGTCACTTAAAAGAGTTTATTCTGCTTTCAAACCTTGAACCTTGAACCTTGAACCTTGAACTTTGAACTTTGAACTTTGAACTTTGAACTTTAACAGGGGTGATGATTAAGCGACAACTCCCGCTTTTACTTTAGAGGATCTTAACGGCTTAAAGGTCTTTCGGGCGAAAGCCTTGACTGTTCCGTGGCTCGAACACGCCTTCACCACCCGCCTTGGGGGAGTAAGTGACGGGGCGTTTGCTTCGCTGAACCTGAGTTTTTTAGTGGGGGACCAGCCGCAAAGGGTCCGCGAAAATAGAAGACTCCTGGCCGGCGCGCTCCGGTACGATCCGGAGCGGTTGGTTTGCGGGCGGCAGGCGCACGGCGCCAACGTGGTGGTGGTTACGCCTCGGATCGCGGGTTCGGGAGCGTTTGACGCCCAAACCGCGCTCGGGGAGACCGACGGCCTGATAACGAACAGCGCGGGAATACCGTTGATGGCTTTTTTCGCGGACTGCGTTCCGGTTGTTCTTGCGGATACCGAAAACAAGGCGGCCGGGATCGTTCATGCAGGCTGGCGGGGCACGGTCCGGCAGGTTCCCGTCAAGGCGCTGGGCCGGATGTCCGGCGCTTTCGGCACCCGGGCGGCGCGCTGTCTGGCCGCGATCGGCCCGGCTATCGGTCCCTGTTGTTTTAACGTAAGCGAGCCGGTGGCGGCGGAGTTCAGCCGTTGGGGCGATAAGGTCGTCCATAAGGACGCGGACGGATATCGGGTGGACCTCTGGGAGGCCAACCGCAGAATCCTTATCGACGCGGGTGTCCTAGCGGAAAATATATCGGTTGTTAACATATGTACCGCCTGCCGCCCCGAACTTATGTTTTCCCACCGCCGCGACGCCGGCAGAACCGGCAGGATGTCCGCGGTAGTATCGATCAGACCGGAGGGATATTGACCGTGGCGCTGATTCTTGCGGTTGACGACGAAGAGCACATCCGGAGGTTGCTGCGTTTTACCCTGGAGCGGGAAGGATTTACGGTTGTGACCACGGGGGATGGGGCAAGCGCGCTGGAACTCGCCCGCACCCGCAACCCTGACCTGATCGTGCTCGACGTTATGCTGCCGGGGATGGATGGGCTGAGTTTTTGTCAGGCGCTGCGGGCGGATAAAAGACTGCGGGATCTGCCGGTGATCATGCTGAGCGCCCGCGGCGGGGAAACCGATAAGGTTTTAGGACTGGAAACGGGCGCCGATGACTACGTCACAAAACCTTTCAGTCCCCGGGAACTGGTGGCCCGGGTGCGCGCGCACCTCCGGCGCAAGCCGGCGGCTGAAGCGAATGATAAGCTGGTGTGCGGTCAACTGGTTATCGACCGCGAGCGGTTGAGCGTTTCGTGGGCGGGAGAAAGCCAGGGACTGACGCCGAAAGAGTTCGAGTTGCTTTATTACCTCGCGGAGCATCCGGGGCGGGTGTTTTCACGCGATTCCTTGTTAAACAGGGTCTGGGGTTTTGATTTTCCCGGTGGTTCGAGGACGGTGGACGTTCATATACGGTATATCAGGCATAAACTCGAACAACTGCCGGGGGCGCCTTATTTTATTGAAACGGTGCGGGGAGCGGGATATCGTTTTAAGGAGCGGGATAAATGGTAAAGACCATCCGCAAAAGGATTTTTATCTGCTTCTCTTTGCTGTTCCTGGCTTATGCGGGATTATGCTTACTTATATTCTACGGTCACCCGGGGTTGTGGACGGTGATAGCGGGCGGCGCTCTGGTGGCGGTGGTCACCGGGCGAATCGTAAGCCGACAGGTGGCTGAGCCCCTCAGGGCGTTGATCGATGTCGCCAGGGATCTGACGCGGTTTGAAGAGACAAGAGGCATCACAAGTACGGAGGACGCCGGGAGTCTGACCGGGCGTATCAACCTTTTGGCTCCCCGTTTGAAAGAGGCCTTCAATGTATTGCAGACGGAAAAGACGCGTATGGAGGAAATCCTTGCGAGCCTGAACGAAGCGGTGCTCGCGCTCGATTCATCCTGCAGGGTGCTCCTGACCAACGCGGCGCTCGAAACGCATTTCGGGGTCAGCCCTGCAGAGACGCGGGGGAAAAACATCCTGGAGGTTATCCGCAACCACGAACTCGAGCAGTTGATCCGGCAGGTCTTGAAGGACGGGTCGCCTGTGAGGCGGGAGCTGAAAATCCTTTCTCCTCAGCCGCGCACCTTTACCGCCCGCTTGACGCCGATTTCAACCCCGGAGGGTTCAGGAATCGTGGTGGTCCTGAGGGACGTAACCGAGCAGAGGCGTTTGGAACAGATGAGGAGTGAATTCGTGGCCAATGTTTCACACGAGTTGAGGACGCCGCTGACGGCCATTCGCGGTTTTGTAGAGACTTTGCGCGACGGCGCCATGAAGGATCGGGAAACCGCGGCGGAGTTTCTTGAGATCATTGAATCGGAAACAATACGTCTCGGGAGTCTGGTGGAAGACCTCCTGAACCTGTCGCGTCTTGAGGACCGCCGGACAGCGCTTGTCAGGAGAAGCGTATCGATCGGGGAGGTGCTTGCCCGCATACTTCCTGTTTTTGAAAAGCGAGCGAGTGAGCATGGATTAAAGCTTTCCGTGGAACTGCCGCCCAGCCTGCCGGAAGTGCACGGAGACCCGGAGTTGATCGGCCAGGTTTTTTCCAATCTGATAGACAATGCCCTTAAGTTTACATCCCAAGGCGAAATCGTCATCAAAGCGGTTACTTCCCCCGGTTGGATAAAGGTGGACGTCAGAGACACCGGCATCGGCATTCCCAAAGAGAGCCTGCCGCGGATTTTTGAGCGTTTCTACCGGGTGGAAAAAGCACGTTCGCGGGCTTCAGGCGGAACGGGGCTGGGCCTGGCGATTGTCAAACATATCGTCGAGGCGCACGGCGGGAGGGTGGACGTAGAAAGCGAATTGGGCGGGGGAAGCCGGTTTTCCTTCTATTTACCGGTGCTGGAAATTTAATATTGACTTAGCATTCATTTAACCGTAGCTTAATAGTGGGGTGTAACCTGTTTGGAGGCTTACCCCGTGTTGTTAAGGTGTAAGATGCAGAGGGTTCTGATATCGATTCTGTTGGTCCTCGGTTTGATTGTCGGCGGCTGCGGCAGGAGTCGTGCGGACGTAACGGTTTCCGGTTCCACCGTCCTTTTACCCCTGGCGAGGGACGCCGCGGCGGGGTTTGCGCCGGCGAATGCCGGGGCGGTGGTGAACGTTTCCGGCGGGGGATCGTATACGGGTTTGCAGCAGGTTGCTTGCGGACTTGTGGACATAGGCGCCTCGGAGGTGGAGCCGCCCGCCGGCGACCCGAAGTTCAAGGGTCTGGTCGACCACGTGGTGGCGTTGTGTCCTTTCCTTTTGATCGCCCATAGGGACGTCGGGGTGGACAACCTTACCGCGGACCAGGCGTCCGGAATCTTTACCGGCCGGATAAAGAACTGGCGTGAAGTGGGCGGGAAGGACTTAAAGATAACGATAGTCAACCGGCCCAAGTCCTCGGGCTCGCGCCGGGTAATAAAAGACCTGGTCCTTAGGGGACAAGAATTTACCGGGGACGCCCGGGTTGTAAACTCGAATGTTGAACTGCGGGAGGCTGTTGCCAAGACACCCGGCGCCATCGGGTTTGTCGACGCGGCCAACCTGGAAGGAACGGTTAAAACGCTTAAATACGACTCGGTTGTCTGTTCGCGGGAAACCATAACCAACGGCGCTTACCCCCTTTGGGCGCTGGAACACATGTATACGAAAGGGGAACCTAAAGGAGCGGTCGAGGCTTACCTTGAATTCATGTGCAGCGCTTCATTCCGGGAAAAAATAAAAAGCAGGGGCTTTCTTCTACCGTCCGAAATGAAGAAACAAAAATAAGAAGGCCGGACATGGTTTTGTAAGCGGCTTCTTGGAATGATGGGTAATATAGGAGTCCACCACGCAATCGGTGGCGGCTCACAAACACGGCGCCCATTCCGCCGTGCCAGAAATCACGAAGCATGGAAATTTAGATCCATACACTTGGAATTTCAAAGCGGTGTTTCAGCATACGCAGAATGCGGCGAAAGTGATGCAGTGAAAGGAAGACCGGTTGAGACGAACCGGAGCAGTTGGGAAGTGAGACGTGGGAAGCTGGAAGTGGGATTATCGAAGGAATTCGCTACGCGAATTTCAACAAGCATCTCACATCTAACCTCTCACCTCCTACCTCGTAGTTGGCGGCAATGCGTTACTTATCGTCGCGGCCAACGGAGGAAGCGCTATTTTCCGAGGGAGTGGACCACTAATGAATACGCGTATCAAGGTCGAAAACCTGAACCTTTACTATCGCGAAGAGCAGGCTCTTAAGGACGTAAGCATCGAGATTAAGACCAACGAAATCACGGCCTTGATCGGACCTTCAGGCTGCGGGAAGACAACTTTCTTAAGGGTGCTCAACCGGATGAACGACCTGATCGAGGGGGTTCGTGTTGAGGGTACGGTTCTCCTCGACGGTGAGGACATATACAAGCCCCAGGTTGATATCGTAAAGTTGAGGAAGCGTGTGGGGATGGTCTTTCAGCGCCCGAATCCTTTCCCGATGTCCATATACGATAACATCGCTTTCGGACCGCGGATCCACGGCGTCAAAGATAAACGCCGCCTGGACGAGCTTGTGGAGTCAAGTTTGCGGGGGGCGGCGCTGTGGGAGGAGGTGCGCGACCGGCTTTTCCGTTCGGCGCTCGGCCTGTCCGGAGGCCAGCAGCAGCGGGTTTGCATCGCCCGTCTTCTGGCTGTGGAACCGGAGGTGCTTCTGATGGACGAACCAACTTCGGCGTTGGATCCTGTCTCTACCACAAAAATCGAAGAGCTCCTCCGCGAATTAAGAGAGCGCTACACAATCGTAATCGTTACCCACAACATGCAGCAGGCTGCGCGGGTTTCGGACACCACGGCCTTTTTCCTGACCGGCGAGCTTATTGAATACGGCGAGACCGGGGCAATTTTTACCCGTCCCAAGGTAAAAAAGACGGAGGACTACATAACGGGGCGGTTCGGTTAAGGTAACACCATTGCTTTGTTCCCTCTTTTCTGGTAAACTTCAATAAATCTTCTGCAAACATTACTCATCTTTCGGGGAGTGGTAAATAGCGTGACTAGCCAGCGCGCGACGTTTGAAAGGGAACTGGCCGAGTTGCAGCGTGATATCCTGCGGATGGGAAGCATGGTCGAGATAGCGGTTTTCAATGCGGTGCAGGCCATGGTAACGCAGGATGAGGTACTCGCGAAACAGGTCATTATGAACGACGACCAGATCGACGCCTTGTGCGAAGACATTGAAAACAGGTGCGTGCGGCTTATTGCCACCCAGCAGCCGATCGCGCGCGACCTCCGGATAATAACGACCGGGATAAAGATTATCATCAACCTGGAGCGCATGGCCGACCACGCGGTGGACATAGCGCGTTCCGCCCTCAACCTGATTATCTGCTACAGCGCTACCGTTGCCGGAGTGGCGCTCGAAGGGATTTCACAGATCGGCAGGCTGGTGCAGCAGATGGTCAAAGAGGGATTGGACGCCTACGTGGACAACGACGTGGCCAAGGCGCGGTCGATGTGCACCACCGACGACCAGGTCGATCACCTTTACAATAAAACGTTCAAGGCGATCCTGGGATTAATGGAAAAAGAACCGGAGAACATCCGGTGTTATGTTTACTTGCTCCTCGCGTCCTTAAGGTTGGAACGTGTGGCCGACAGGGCCACCAACATCGGGGAGGACGTCGTATATCTGGTTACCGGCGAATGGGAAGAACTCAATTAGGCGGGGACGGACATTACTCCGATCGGTCGCGCCGGGGGCTGGTCCTGAACGCTTTCAGGACTGTCGCCCGGCACGTAGCATACTCCTGTGGGATAATTTTTGTTTGTTTGCAGGAAATACCACACTTTCCGGCGAATTACTCCTGAAATGAACCGGTTTATGGCAGACAACCTTGAGCGGGTAAAGGTTCAAATAGCTCAAGCCGCAAGACATGCCGGGAGGGATCCCGGTTCCGTACGGCTTGTGGCGGTCTCCAAGGGGATTCCGGTGCACGTAATGCGGGCAGCGCAGGTTGCGGGGATCACCACCTTCGGTGAAAACAGGGTCCAGGAATTCATCCGAAAGTACCGCGAGTTCGGACCTGAGGTTGAATGGCACTTTATCGGGTATCTTCAGCGGAATAAGGTACGGAACCTTGTTAACAAGGTGAAGCTTATTCACAGTCTCGACCGGTGGAACCTGGCGACCGAATTAAACCGTCAGGCGACGCAGGAAGGCGTATGTTTTGATGCGCTGGTGCAGATTAACGTTGCGCGGGAACGATCGAAACACGGTCTCTATGAGGAAGAACTGAGGGACTTCCTGACAGCGTCGACACAGCTTCCCGGCGTTCGGATCAGGGGACTGATGACCATGGCTCCTTTCGTACATGACCCGGAGGAGGTGCGGCCGGTTTTCAGGAGGTTGCGGGAACTGGCTGAAGACAACCGTAATACTCCGGGTTTGGCAATGGATTTTCTCTCCATGGGAATGACGCAGGATTATATGGTTGCTGTAGAAGAAGGGGCGAATATAGTGCGGGTAGGCACGGCGATTTTTAACCCGCTACAGGAGGGAAAGGGAAAAGGTCATGGCTAAGAAATTGGTGGACAAGGTTCTGGGATTCATCGGTTTTGAAGACGAGCAGGAAGAAGAACAGACAGCGGTTGATTCGCAGGAAAACTTGTTCCGGGCCAAAAAAGGCTCTGTGGTTAGTTTGCACTCCCAGCGACAACTCCGGGTGGTGGTCTGTGAGCCGCGCTCTTTCGATGATGCGCAGGAGATTGCCGATCACCTGAAAAACCGCCGTCCTGTCGTGGTGAACCTGGAACGGGTAGAGACCGACCTGGCGCGGCGGGTGGTGGATTTCATCAGCGGCGCGGTTTATGCCCTCGGGGGAAACGTTCAGAAGGTCGGTAACGGAATCTTTCTGTTCGCGCCGAACAACGTGGATATCGCCGCCGAGGCGAAAGAAACCGAAAAGAGCCTTTTCCCCTGGATGCGCGGATAGCATTCATCATTTCCCAAGAGTCCCAAGGCCCAACACTCAGAAGACATCTGATAGTGATAGTACGGCATTGTGGCTTTGGAGTCGTCGGTGTCATCTGAAAATACTTGGAGATGTTGGACTAAGTGCCGGGCACCATAAAATCTGAAAATACAGACCAGTAAGCCGGTTACTTAGATGCAGAAGAGTAACATATGCGGAACGCGGCGAGAAGTGATGCAGTGCAAGGAAGACCGGTGGAGACGAACCGGCAATTGGGAAGTGAGACGTGGGAAATTGGAAGTGTGATTCTAGAAGGAATTCGCTCATCAGCGAATTCGAACAAGCATCTCACTTCTAACCTCTTACCTCCCACCTCGCAGTTGGCAGCAATGCGTTGCTTATCGCGGCGCCCTACGAAAGAAGTACTATTATAAGGGGGCTTGCTTAGGTGCCGCTAACCGGACTCAAGGTAGGGATTATCGGCGGCGGAGCCATGGGAGGGGCGCTGACGACAGGCCTGGTTAATAGCGGGCGGGTTGCCCCAAACGCGGTTCTGGTCGGCGATGTCAACGCCCGGTGCCTTCGAAGGCTCGAAGAAGGACTTGGTGTCCGGACGACCCAGGACAACAAGAACCTGGTCGGTGAAACGGATATAATTGTTCTCGCCGTAAAGCCTGATCTGGTGGTTCCGGTGCTGGGGGAGGCCGGACCGTTCCTGCGTCCGGAACAGACGCTGATTTCCATCGCTGCCGGGGTTCCCATAAATGTGATTGAAAAAAACCTCACGCGTTCGGTGCCAGTGGTTCGCGTCATGCCGAACACCCCGTGTCTTGTAGGCGAGGGTGCGAGCGTCTATGCCCTGGGAACCGGTGCCGCGCCGCGGGATGCAGCGCGCGCTGAAGCCATATTTTCCGCGGTGGGCCGGGTAGTTGCGGGCAAAGAGGCGCTTCTCGACGCCGTTACGGGGTTGAGCGGCAGCGGGCCGGCCTATGTTTATACGGTTATTGAAGCACTGGCCGACGGCGGGGTGAGGATGGGACTGCCCCGGGATACAGCGCTTGTCCTAGCCGCCCAGACGGTGCTCGGCGCGGCAAAAATGGTCCTCGAATCGGGAGAACACCCGGCCGCGCTGCGTGATAGGGTTACAACCCCCGGCGGCACAACGGCTGCCGGACTTTTTGAGCTTGAAGACCGCGGACTGAGAGCGATACTCATCCGGGCTGTGGGAGCCGCTGCCGCGCGTTCGCGGGAACTAAGTTCCGGGTAGCTATTCAGCTTATATAACACTGACGAAACGCGGTAAGAGGCAAGCAGAGCAATTGAGAAGTGAGCAGCGTGAAGTTGGGAAGTGGAATTTAACAAGGCTTTCACTTCTAATCTCTCACATCGCACCTCTCAAATCGTCGCGCCCAACAAGGTGCCTGAATATTTACGGTTCCGGAAGTGTGATATAATATTTAGGATAGGGTGTTTCCCCGAAAGTCCCGGAGCGTTATACAGAAAGGTCTTGGAACATGGCGTTGAAACTGACGATTTTCCGGATTGTTGACATAGCATTTCAGCTTTACATCTGGCTTATAATTATCCGTGTGGTTCTTTCCTGGATAAAGCACAACCCGTACCAGCCGATTATCAGGTTCATTTACGAGGTTACGGAACCTTACCTGCGCCTTTTCCGGGGGATCATTCCACCGATCGGGATGATAGACATCTCACCGTTGATCGCCTTCCTTGTATTAAATATAGCGCAAAGGTTTGTACTATGGATATTAGGCACCTTATTTTCTTTCTTTTAGGTGATTGGAATGCTCACTCCGCTTGACGTTCACCGGAAAGAGTTCCAGCGCGTCTTCCGCGGTTACAGTGAGCAGGAGGTCGACGACTTCCTGACCAGGGTTGCGGAAGTCATGGAACGCCTTTACCGGGAGAATGAACAGTTGCGGGCATCAAGCCGGGCGGCGGAGAAAGCGGCGGGCGTCCGGGAGTTGCCGTCTGAGGGTTTGCCCCCGCCTGCAGGATACCAGTCCGGTCCGGAGCGGGTGGATACACAGGTTCCCGAGCTTTTAAAGGAAATGGAAAACATAGCCGGAGCCGCTCTCGCCGAGACCGCCAGACAGGCGGAGGAAACGGTTCTACATACCGAACAACGCATGGCCGACCTGGTTGTCCAGGTAGAGAACAAAACCAGGTATATACTCGACGAAGCGGAAAAGCGTTTAGAGGCGCTCCTTTCCGGTGCGGCGGAACGGTTCCGCGTTCTCCTCAGCGAAAAGGCAGGTAATGAGAAAGGCGGTACCACGGGCGGGATTTTAAGTCCCGTGAAGAAGACCCGGAAAAAGAGGGCATGAGCCCGGACGGGAAGGCAGAAAACCTGCAGTCCTTGTTCCGCGGGGAAAAAGGCGGGGTGGTGTTTCGGGTTCGTCTGACCCCGCGGGCGTCTAAGAATGAAATAGTCGGTTTGGCCGACAACCACCTGCGGGTGAGGGTTAACGCCCCGCCGGTTGAAGGCAAGGCGAACCAGGCGCTTTTAAAGATACTGAGCAAGGTTTTCGACACCCCGGCCAGCCGTTTTTGCATAGTGCACGGTGAATCATCCCGGGAGAAGACCATCCGTATTGAAGGGGGTACGGTGGAAGCGGCGGTCGAGTGCGCCATGCGGGTATTGAAGAAGGACAGGTCTATGCCGCGCTGACGGGGCGGCTGAACTGCAAATAATAAATAAGTCGATGAACGGAAGAGTAAGCGGTTGTCGGAGTCTCAAGCGAGCCCGGGGAGGTGGAAGCCGGGTGACCGGAACCGCCGAAAATCACCCGGGAGATTCCGGGCTGAACGGACATCAGGGGTACGGCGGTCTGTTATCCTCGACCGTCGACCGCCGGGGTTCAAATAGGTCCGGACGGTTTGCCGCCGTTACCGGCAGTAAGAGCATCCGGCACTTGAGCGGGTATTGGAAGAATATATGAGCCGATGGATAAGGTTTCCAAGGCGATAGAACTTTATCTTGAGCGCGTGCAAGTACCTGGTTGGGTGTCGGATAATTAGGGTGGTACCACGGGAGAACCTCTCGTCCCTTACGGCGGGGGGTTTTATTTGTTAAGGTTACTTATCGCCGTGCCTTACGAAAGAACACTTATTTTCGAAGGAGTTCCATATGATGCCTTAGTCGGCACCACGTCGAATGAAAATAGGACCCTTAAGCTGGCCTGTAATGTAACAAAGGCGGAGCTCATCGTCGCGCCCATCGAAAGAAGCACTATTCTTAAGGAAGTCGCCCATGCCGCGTTGCGACACAGCGATTGAGGAAAATATAGACCCGTAAGCGTGTTGCTTAGCTGCAGTGGTATAACATAAACGAAACGCCGTGAGAAGCGAGCAGAGCAAGGAAGATTGGCAAGGGCGGGCCGGAGCGTATATGGAAATACGTGAGGGCCCGGCCTTGCCAAGCTGACGCAGCTACGTGAAGCTTATCGCGGCGCTCGGCGAAAGAAGCACTATTTCAAGGAGGAAGAGATGGACTGGAGTAAGACGCTAAACCTGCCCAAGACGGATTTCCCGATGAGGGCGAATCTGCCGCAGAGGGAGCCTGAGATCCTGGAGTACTGGGGGAAAATCAACCTTTACGACCTTGCCAGGGAAAAGGCTGCGGGGCAGCCGAAGTTTATCCTTCACGACGGGCCGCCTTATGCCAACGGCCATATTCATTTGGGGCACGCCCTGAACAAGATTCTGAAGGACATAATTGTTAAATACCACTCCATGAGCGGCTTTGACGCACCGTACGTGCCCGGATGGGACACGCACGGCCTGCCGATAGAGCAGCAGGCGATAAAAACCCTGGGGATTAACCGTCACCGGATGAAGCCCGTGGAATTCAGACGGCATTGCCGGGAGTACGCCCTGAAGTTCGTCGATATTCAGCGGAAGGAGTTCGAGCGCCTCGGGGTCAGGGGTGATTGGCGTAATCCTTACCTTACGCTCATACCCGAATACGAGGCAAGGCAGATAGAGGTTTTCGGGGAAATGGCCGGAAAGGGTTACATTTACAAAGGTTTGAGGCCGGTGTACTGGTGCGCGACATGTGAAACGGCGCTGGCCGAGGCCGAGGTGGAGTATGCCGAACAGGAGTCTCCTTCTATCTATGTCCGGTTTAAGGTGGTCGACGGGAAGGGGCTGCTGCCTCCGGAAACCTATTTTGTAATCTGGACCACCACCCCGTGGACGCTTCCGGCGAATGTCGCCGTATGCCTTCACCCGGACTTCGTCTATTCGGTCGTGCGATCGGATGGGGCGGGCTACGTAGTGGCGAAGGAGTTGATTGGGCCTTTTTTGAAGGTCCTCGGGAGCGAGCAGTACACGGTTGAGGCCGAGTTTCAGGGGCGGGAGCTGGAAGGGGCGCTCTGCCGGCATCCCTTTGCGGAACGGGATTCGCTGGTTGTTCTCGGCGATTACGTTTCCCTGGAACAGGGCACCGGTTGCGTTCACAACGCTCCCGGTCACGGCGAAGAGGACTTTATTACCTGTAAAAAATACGGGCTGCCGGTTTTGTCCCCCGTCGACGGGCGCGGGTTTTTCACGAACGATGCCGGCCCTCTTGCGAGGGTATTCTACCGGAAGGCGAACCCCGCAATCATAGATGACTTAAAGCAGCGGGACCGGCTGCTATCAGAAAGCAGGGTCAAACACCAGTACCCCCATTGCTGGCGCTGCAAAAACCCGGTCTTTTTCCGGGCGACGGAGCAGTGGTTCGCTTCCATCGACGGTTTCAGGGAAGCGGCGCTGCAGGCGATTCGCCGGGTCGAATGGATCCCGGCATGGGGCGAGGAGCGGATTTACAATATGGTGGCCACACGGGGCGACTGGTGCATCTCACGCCAGCGCCTCTGGGGGGTGCCGCTGATCATTTTCTACTGCGGGAAGTGCGGCACGGAGATCATCAATAATGAGACCATCGCACACGTGAAGGCGCTCTTCCGGAAGCACGGTTCGGACATCTGGTACAGCGCTCCGGCACAGGAACTGCTCCCGCCGGGGTTTGTGTGCCCCGCCTGCGGCTGCGGTGAGTTTAGCAAAGAAGACGATATAATGGACGTCTGGTTCGATTCGGGCTCCAGCCACTGGGCGGTGATACACCAGCCGTCGCCCTGGCCGGAGCTTACCTGGCCGGCGGACCTTTACCTGGAGGGGAGCGACCAGCACAGGGGCTGGTTCAATTCATCGCTTTCCACATCCGTGGCGGTCACGGGGCAGCCGCCTTACAAAGCGGTTCTCACGCACGGTTTTCTGGTGGATGAACAGGGGCGCAAGATGTCCAAATCGCTGGGCAACGTTGTCGACCCGCTGAAGGTTATCCAGCAGTTGGGCGCAGACATCCTGCGCCTTTGGGTGTGTTCCGCCGATTATCGGGGTGATCTCGCGGCTTCCGACAGCATCCTAAAACAAATAGCCGAGGCCTACCGTAAGATCCGGAACACCTTCCGCTTCCTTCTGGGGAACCTGTACGACTTCCCGCGGGAGGGCGCGGTTCCTTACAGCGAACTTCCCGAGATCGACCGTTTCGCCCTCATGCGGCTTGAACGGCTGAAGCGTAGAGTGCTGGACGCTTACAAGGACTACGAGTTCCACGTGGTCCAGCACGCCATTCACTCCTTTTGTGTTGTGGATCTGAGCGCCTTCTACCTGAATGTGCTGAAAGACAGGCTCTACTGCGAGCCGCCGGACTCGATCAAACGACGCGCCGCACAGACGGTGCTCCGCGAGGTGCTGGACACCCTTCTGCTCCTGCTGGCCCCGGTGCTGGCGTTCACCACCGAGGAAATCTGGCGTTATGTGCCGGTCCCGGGGAAGAAGGCCGCGAGTGTTCAGTTGCTCGACATGCCTTCCCCGAAGGACGAGTATCTCGACGACGAAGCGCTTGAAGCGCGCTGGGAGCGTCTGCTCCGGGTGCGGGACGTCATCCTGGAGGCGCTGGAGCAGGCACGCCAGGGTAAGGTTATCGGCGATTCGCTGGAGGCGGTGGTGGAGGTCTATACTGCCGGGGAAACGCACCGGTTTATAAAAGAAAATGCCGGCGACCTGAGGATGATAAGCATCGTTTCCCGGCTAGAGGTGGCTCGGGACGGGGAGCCGGCTCCGGAGGGGAGTTTCGGCCAGGATGATTTTTCGGTGCTGGTGCGACGGGCGCCCGGAGAAAAGTGTGCCCGGTGTTGGGGTTACAGCGAAACGGTAGGGCAGCACGCGATTCAACCGGAACTTTGTTCGCGCTGCGCCGAGGTTGTGGGTTCTAATCCTATTGGGGCGAACGGCTAGGAGACCGCTGCAAAACCACGCCTAGCTGTTTCAGAAGTCGGATGCAGGATGTTGGAAGTCAGAAGTTAGAAAATCCGAGAGAAATTGGCGTAGCGAATTTCTACAAAGATTCTTGCCCCTGATATTGCGTCCGACATCCGTTTTCAGTCTCCGGGAATTTACTAGGTTTGACTGCCGAAAGACGTTGAATCTGTTTTCAACACTCTTTTAGGAGGCCGGGCGGTTGGGAAGTGCGAGGTGGGAGGTCGGAAGTCGGAAGTGAGAGGATAATGAGCGACGCCTTTCTTTCTACATGAGATATTTGGTTAACCACAATCAGAGTCTCTCGTCTTTATTATTTTTGTAACCTTATTTAACGGGAGTTTTTTCTATTTGAATTGCGGTCAGTATCGCTTGAAGGTTGGCTTTAACGGTAGCTTCAATCTCGGCTTTCTGGAAGTGGAGCGGGATTTCACCGGAGAGGACTTTTGTTAGATAAGTTTCTATATCGGGATGCTCCTGGATTTGTTTTTCATTTCGGGCTGCCGGATCCTCGGTGTTTCCAATCAGATAATCGACCGAAGTGTTAAAAATCTCCGCAAGGCGGAGGAGGCTTTGCCTGTCGGGGAAGTTCTCCTTGCTTTGTGCCTCCCACCCGGCAATCGTTGACCGGGCCACATTCAAAGCTTCCGATAAATCCTTTTGCGTCCAGTTCTTGCATTTCCTAAGGTGCTGGAGTCGTTGTTTAAAAATGTTGACATCGCTGTCTCTTGGGTTCAAATACCCTCACCCTCGGATTTGACATGACTCCTGACGTGATTCACGAAATTATGTATAACAAGATTCGCTTTAATAATATAAATTTTGTAGGAATAAATAAAGACTTGACGATAAAAAGAACAATTACGGTGCTTTTCCCGCCTTTAAAAGCCATTATCTTTCAATATAAGGGTTATGGAAATCAAGAAGGTGAGGACAGCGGTATTGGTCCAGTCCCGGGTGCATCGTGGCGGCAACGGCAAAGCGGTCTTCGAAGCCCGCTGCGAAGATTGGCGAAGCTTTATGCTCCTCGCGGTTTCCGGTAAAACACCAAACGCTGAATGGTTATAAAGGAAAAACGCGGCAACCGCTGCGGCTCTTTTCCCGGCTCCGAAAGCTTATCAAGACAGATAAGCGGCCAGTTCTCCTATTCCGTAAATAGCGGCCAGCGCTACTATGGTAAAAATGACCATCCAGAGGTCGAAGACGGAAAGGTCGAACCTCGCAGCCAGTCTTTTCATGAAAGACCTTTTGGCCGGCCCTTTATTCTCGTTCCCTTCCTGCGCCGGGCTTAATATGTCCATGAGCGGAATCTGAAACGGCATAACAGCATCTCCCCTTCAATAGTACTTCTTCAATCCACAATCATATGATTGCAAGAACCATGCCGTCTTTATAACGGTCGGTATGAGTGCGCGGGGATTCGCACCCGTGATTATTCACGCACCGCACGGCTGTTGCCAAGGAAAAACCGTCTGGTTAAGCAAGACGGTTAAACGGTTATGGACTCGTGGTGCCTGGCAGGAAGGAAAGAGACGGTGAACGTCCGACGTACCTGCTCGGCGTCCCGATGGTGGCGGTTATATAAGACGCCGCTGTTCCGGTGATGACGCAGGTGTTTGGCCGTCAATGTAAATAACCGGTATTGTTGACTTCGGGGTAAAGGTAGGAGTAAATCCGGTAGGTCCAAATGGTTTTCCGCACGAACTGTCTGGTTTCTGAAAACGGTATCTGGTCGATGTCGGCGCTCTCGCCGGTCCACGTCCGATCGGAAAGCCATTTCCTTACGTTTCCCCGCCCGGCGTTATAGGCCGCCAGGGCCGGGATGGTATCGTTAAACTCGCGGTTCAGGAAGGCCAGGTACCAGGTGCCGAAGCAGACGTTTTTTTCGGGATCTAAAAGTTGATCGTTCGAGAAGGTCCGCCCCTGTTTCGAGGCAACCCAGGCCGCGGTTTCAGGCATCAGCTGCATCAAGCCTACCGCGCCGCGAGGGGATACGGCGTCATGGCGAAAACCGCTTTCCACCTTAACAATGGCGGTCACCAACAGTGGGTTCAGACCGTTTTCTGCGGCGTACCGGAAAACGGTTTCCTGATGTTCTAAGGGGTAGTAATGCCGCCCTATAGGTTTCAGGTTGACAAGCAAAACGGCGAATGAGACAACCAGGAGGATTACCGCCAGGTCGCGCCTATTCCTGGTCAATGCCGCCACCTTGCTCCTCCAGTAGTTTCTTGTAAAAGAATTCAATCTGCTCGCGGGTATGGTTGAAGCCGCCGCTGTTATCGATTACGCAGTCTGAACGGCGGATTTTCTCTTCCTGAGGCATTTGCGCCGCGATGATCGACTGCGCCTGCTCGGGAGGAATCCTGTCTCGGGCCGCCAACCGGCGGACAATGGCGTCTTTATCGGCTATGACGACCCAGATCTCATCCATCTTATCGGCCTGACCGGCTTCAAGGAGAAGGGGCGCTTCGACGACCACGACCATCGGCGGTTCCGGACTTTGGCGTAACTCCTGCAGCGTTCCCGTGATCACTGCGGCGATTTCGGGATGTGTGAGCGCATTGAGTCGGTTTCTCGCGGCCGAATCGCTGAATATTAATCGTCGGAGCGCGACCCGGTTCAGGGAACCGTCCGGCAGGAGGTACTCCGGGCCGAATTGTTCGATGATTTTGTTCAAAAGAGGCTGACCGGGTTCGGTGAGCTGCTTTGCCACAGCGTCGGCTTCAATCACCTCCGCGCCGAGACTCTTCAGATGGCGCGCCACGTTTGTCTTCCCCGCGCCTGCACTGCCGGTGAGTCCTATGACCTTCATTCGACCCCTCCTCTGAGAATAGTTCTTCTTTCGATGGGCTCGGCGATAAGTAACGCATTGCTGTGTCAGCCCTGCGGCGCCGAATCCTCACGTACGCACCCAGTACGCTCCGGTTCGTCTCCCCCAGCACTCAAACTTACCCTAGCAAAAAGCAAGCGGTTTTCACAACATCTGACGTTTTTATGAAATTGCTACTTTTCAAGTTAAATTGAGTGCTGGGTTCCTTGCACTGCATCACTTCTCGCCGCGTTCCGTTTATGATACTTTTCTGCTTCTAAGTAACCGGCTTGTGGGTCTGTATTTTCATCCTACGAGTACATCCTGCGTTATTGTAGTGACTTTCATCTTCACCTTCTATATTCCTCCTTCCCCCTCCTACACCTGGCATTGCGGGCAGAAATAGGTCCCGCGTCCCGCGAGGCGGATTTTTTGAACAGGGCAGCCGCAGCGGGGGCAGGGGCGCCCGACGCGGCCGTGCACCTTAAGGAAATCCTGGTGCGTTCCCCGGCGGCCGTCGGCGTCCACATAATTCCTGAGGCTGGTGCCGCGGTGCGCAATGCCTTCCTCTAACACCTCTTTTACGGCGAAATAAAGGGCGCGTGTTTCCCGCGCGCTCAACCCGCCCGCCACCCGGTCGGGATGAAGCCCCGCTCTGTGGAGCGATTCGTCGGCGTATATGTTGCCCACGCCTGCGACCGCTTTCTGGTCGAGAAGCAGCGGTTTCAACCGGCGCTTAGAGTTTCGCAGCAAATCGGCCAAATACGTTTCGCTGAATTCCGCTCCGAGAGGCTCCGGCCCCAATTTATCAAGTCCCGCCTCTGTATCGCCGTTTGCTGCTGCCAGGAGCGAAACACGGGCAAACTGACGCAGGTCGGTGAGGCGCAGGCGACCCCGGTCTAAGTGAAACACCAGGTGGGTATGCCGGGGAAGCGGCCTATCATCATTCTCCCAAATCAGCTGGCCGGTCATCCTGAGATGGGCGACCAGGGAGCGGCCGCCGTCAAGACTGAAGAGGAGGTACTTTCCGCGGCGCGCAACCCCCACGATTTTCCGGCCGCGGACCTCATTCTTAAAAACCTCCGGGGAAGGCGTTTTTACCGTCTTTTCTAAGTATACGGTGCAGTCAACGATGGTTAAACCCGTGATTTTATCATTTAACTGCCGTCTTATGGTTTCAACCTCTGGAAGTTCGGGCAAGGCTATACCTCAATCCTTTTTAAGAGCACGGTAATAAACTTCGAATAGCTTCGCCAGCCGGTCAGGTTCGACTGCTCGCGCACCTTAAGTACGTTCCGCCTCGTCCCCGCCCGTTTGTGGCGCTCTACTCGTTTCTGACCGCGCTCTTACGTGTTCCCGTATACGGGAGAGACTTCACGAATTCATTAGTTTTTCTACGTCATGCCAGTTCGGCCCGGATTTGAGTGTCACGGTCACCGGCACATTGAATTGCAGGGCGTTTTCCATCGCGTCCTTAACCAGCGGCGCGATCGTACCGAGCTCTTCGCGCGGTACCTCAAAGAGCAGCTCATCATGGACCTGCAGCACCATCTGAGATTTACACCCCCGGCGGGTAAACTCCTGGTGGATGTCGACCATCGCCTTCTTGATTAGGTCGGCGGCGCTTCCCTGGATGATGGTATTCACGGCAAGGCGTTCGCCGAGCTGCCTTTGGATACGGTTGGGACTCAATATTTCGGGAATGTACCGGTACCGGTTGAAAACGGTGGTGACAAAACCCCTGTCGCGTGCTTCCCGGATTGTGTTGTGAACGAACAGTCTCACACCGGTATAACGGTCAAAGTAATTACGGATGTACCGGTGGGCTTCGCCCGGCTCGATCTTCAGTTCCTGTGCGAGGCCGAAATCGCTCATCCCGTAGATGATTCCGAAGTTGACCACCTTCGCCCTCGATCGCATTTCAGAGGTCACCGCTTCGAGCGGTACCCCGAAGACCTCGGCGGCTGTCCTGGTATGGATGTCTTCGCCGGTGTTGAAGGCTTGAATCAGCAGCGGGTCTTCCGAAAGATGCGCAAGAATCCGCAACTCAATCTGCGAATAGTCGGCGCTTAGGATAACACTGTTCGGGGAACCGGCGGTGAAAGCCTTGCGGATCCTTCGCCCCATAGGGTCGCGGATCGGGATGTTCTGAAGGTTGGGTTCCGCCGAGGCCAGGCGTCCGGTTGCGGTAACGGCCTGGTAGAACGTCGTGTGCAGGCGGCCCGTCACCGGATCGATCTGCCGCATCAGGGCGTCGGTATAAGTGTTCTTGAATTTAACCAGTTGGCGGTATAGCAAAATCTTTGACACGATCCGGTGGTCGGATAGTTTCTCAAGCACCGAGGCGTCTGTTGACTGCCCTGTTTTCGTCTTCTTCGCCGACTTGAGGCCGAGCTTATCAAAAAGGACGGTACTGAGTTGACGCGGCGAATTAAGGTTGAAACGTTCGCCGGCGGTGTTGAAAATCTCTTCGGATACTGTTTCCACCCGTTCGCCGAGTTCAGCCGACATCCGGGCGAGTTCCCGGCGGTCGACCGCTACCCCTGCGCTCTCCATCGACTTCAGCACCCCGGCCAGCGGCAGCTCTATTTCCCGGAAAAGGTATTCCTGCTCCTGAAGCCGGAGTTTGGCTTCCAGCACCGGGGTAAGAAGGAAAATGGTGAGGGCGCGTTGGGCCGGGCTGAGGTCTTCGTCCGCGAGATAAATACCGGCATGTTCAAACGCTACATCTTCGAGTTTGTTCGAGACGCTCGGGTTTAAAAGATACGCGGCCAGCATCGTATCGAAGACGATTCTACCGGGCTCCAAACCGTACGGCGCCGTCAGGTGCAGTGCCCGCTTGGCGTCGTGGGTCGTTAAACAGAGGTTTTTCACTGAAGCCACCTTTTCCAGGACGGACGCCGTATCATCACGGCCCCGGGCCAGGACGACGCCGTCTTCGCCGGCACACAGGGCGCAGGCCGTTCCGTGCTTATCCTCCTGCAGGAATATGGCCGCCAGGCGTGCTTCTACAACGACCTGCGCGCATCCGTCAAGGATCCGCGGCGCAAGCCGGGTTTTTCCGGCCGCCCGCGCGGCGGGGTCGGAATTCTTTTGCGGAACCGTTTCCGGCCGCAGTTCTGAGAGCTTCTTGAGAAGAGAACGGAACGCCAACCGGTGAAAGATATCCCGCGCGGCGTCGTGATCAGGTCCGGGCCAGCCGAGGGTAATATCCAAAGACAGCGGGACGTTCCTGTCCATTGTGGCCAGTTGTTTCGAGCGGAGGGCCTGCTCGGCGTTTTGAGAAAGCAGGTTGCGGGTTCTGGCGGGGAGTTCGGCGGTATGGGCCAGAACCTTCTCCAAAGAGCCGTATCTGGCAAGCAGCGACGCGGCGGTTTTAGCCCCGATTCCCGGCACGCCGGCGATATTGTCCGAGGCGTCTCCCACAAGACCTTTGTAATCAGCCAGTTGCGCCGGCTCGACACCGAAGCGTTCGCTGACCCCTTCCCCGTCGTAAGTGACTATCTCGCTTATCCCTTTTTTGGTGTGCAGCACGGACGTTTTTGGCGATACAAACTGCAGGGTGTCGAGGTCCCCGGTAACGATCAGGGAATAATAGCCTTCAGCTTCGGCCCTGGAGACCAGGGTGCCGATGATGTCGTCGGCCTCGAAACCGTCGACCTCAATCACCGGGATTTTCAAGGCGCTCAATACCTCTTTGATCAACGGGAACTGGGGGCGGAGGTCATCCGGCGTCGCGGGGCGGTGTGCTTTATAGGTGGGCTCCAACTCGTTCCGGAAGGTCATCCTTCCCTTATCAAAGGCGGCGATTACGCAGTCGGGGCGGGTTTCTTTCAGCAGTTTAAGGAGCATGCTCGTGAAACCGAAAACCGCGTTTGTAGGAAGGCCTTCTCTCGTACTGAGCGGCGGAATGGCGTGAAAGGCCCTGTGAGCCAGACTATTTGAGTCAATCAGAAGAATGCGGCGCGGTCGGGCCGGCGCCTTGGCCGCGTTTTTTTCGAGCTGTCGCCCGCTTGTTTTTTCCGGGCGTACCTTTGACGCCGGAGTAGTATGTAACACTTTGCCGGCGGCGAGGTTTACCGGTTCGTTTAACTTCGGGGGGACCCTTACGCTTGACTGCGGGGCCTGTGTACCGTTTTTGTTTTTAACGGAGACCTTTCGGATGGCTCCCCTTAAACGGTACCTAGATCCCCCGGCCCTTTTTCGCATACTTTTTCGCCCCAACCTCTTACCTCTGTCTTTTAAACAGGCCGCTGCAAAACTACACCTGACAATTTCAGAAGTCAGAACCGAAGTCTGGAATTAAAAAATTCAAAGGTTCCTGCCTCTGAAATCCTGCGTCCGGCATCCGTTCTCATCTTAGGGGAACTTTTAAACTTATGACCGCAGACGGCCGTGAGGTACCTTTCCGCCGATTATTTGTTTTGCAGCACTCTTTTAAGGTAGTATTCCACTAAAAAGAACAGAATACCTTCTTGGGGGCGCTGAAAACCGCTTCAAACCGGGAGCGGTTTACAACACTCTCCTCGGCAGGAAAAATGAATACAGATGCAGGAAAAATAAACACTGTGGGGAATATACTAAGAAGACCAATACTGTTAAGGAGGTCTACCGGCATAGAAATCCCTCGTTTTAAAGCTTGTCCGTGCGGCAGCGGCCGGAATTTTTACGATTGTTGCGCCGGTAAGGTCGTAACCCTCGATCAGGTACGCTGGCGGATAACGGCCAGGGAATTGAAAAGAAAGCTTGGTTCTTTCGCGCAGCAGCCGGCATTCAACGAAGCGGCAATTTGGGCGCAGCATTTGTATCTGAGCGGCATGGCAGGAAGCCTGTTCTCCCTCGACGACGATTTTGTCAGTGAACGTTGTTTCGAGTGGTTTATTTTCGATTTTCCGGTAAGCGGAACAGAAACAATAGTTGAAATATATCGCAAGGCATCAGTAGGAGACCTGGACAAGAAAGAAATCACCCTCCTGGGTTGGTGGGAAAGCGCTCCCAACGCCTTTTATGAAGTAAAAGCCCTGGGTGATCAATCCATATTCGTGGAAGACATCCTGAGCGGGGAGACCTTCCACGTGCGGGGGTTCGAAAACCCGTCGGATGTTATCCTCGGCAGCATATTATATCTCCGCCTGCTTCGGGTGGGTGAGGAGTTTGAGTTTTCTACGACGGGCTTATCACTGCCCCGGGAAGCGAAGGAAGCGTTACTGTCATGGTTGAAGAAAGACTATAAGGCTTACAAACGATTGGTAGGTAAGAAAAAGGCCGATTGGAATTCTTATTTCCGGCAAAGGGCGCACCGTATCACCGCTCTGGCGACCACTCTGGGCTCAGCCGGACAGGACAACAGCGTTAAGGCGGAGGATGTGTGGGGAGAACGTCTGAACAACCTCATTTACCTTCTTGAAGAACACATCCTGCGCGAAATAATCCGCAGCCAGGTCAGGCGGGAGCGGTGGAGGGAGTTTTTCGGAAAGGTAGTCAAGGAAACCAAGGAGGATTCTGAGCCGGGTCAGAAGGGAGCCGGAAAAAAGAAAAGGGCGGGATCGGAAGGTTTTGCCTGGCCGCAACCCGAGCACGCGGAAGTGGCGCGTTTGGTGACGCAGGACCTGAAAAAGCGCGGCAAGATTAAGCTGGTCGGCGAAGCCCTCAAGTTGTGGTATAAGTTCTGTACCTTGAATGAGCCTGCGGTAAGGAAGGTTGCGGCATGGGCGGCGGCGGTCGTTTACATGGTTTCGCGCCTGGAAGGGAACCGGGCGGTTAAACAGGAGCGGCTGGCGTCCGAATACGGTGTTTCGGTATCGGCCGTATCGATGAAATACCGCATGCTGTGTCGTTCACTTGGTATATTTTAGGTCCTGTCGAAAAACAACCCCTTACGGGGTTTTTTTATTGGTATTCCCAGTCCGCCGGTGTTAATCCGTGACTCAAGTTGTTAGGTATCCTAATCCGGACAAGCCGGAACCACCCAGCACTCAACGGCACATTAATATAACTTTGCATCGTTATATACACAATACTAGAACGCCACGTCTTAAGATCAGTAAGTTGAGTGCTGGGTCACCACAGAAGCACTGATTCATAGAGAATAGAAATATCAAAATAATAACGATTCAGTCACGGGTTTCAGGTCTGAATCGATTCGAGGCCGTATCCGATACGATTCATGGTTCTCCTATACATTCTGACTTCTGGCTACTGGATTCTGACCTTAAATAGATACCATTTTTTTGCTCTGTGTCTGTGGTTGGTATTTCTTGCCACTTCTCGAAGATATTCGCAAGAGTAATTATGTTGTATCGACGGGGCATATGGTCGGGGGAGAGGTGTTTTATGTGTTAGAAAAGATTGTGGCGCTGACCGTTCAATACATCGCCTCAATGGGTTATTGGGGGATCGCTTTGGGAATGGCGATCGAAAGCTGCAATATCCCTCTGCCGAGCGAGGTGATCCTTCCTTTCGGCGGGTATCTGGTGGCCCAGGGGAAACTCAATTTCTACCTTGCGGCGCTTGCGGGAAACGTGGGCGGGACGATCGGCTCCATCGTGTCTTACTACATCGGGCATAAGGGCGGGCGCCCTTTTATCGAACGATACGGCCGCTACTTCTGGGTTTCGCAGCGCGAACTGGCCGTGGCCGACCGTTGGTTCGAACGTTGGGGCGATACCACCGTATTCTTTACACGTCTTCTACCAGTCATCCGGACCTTCATATCGTTTCCGGCCGGCATCACCCGGATGAATTTCAAGCGCTTTGTCGTTTATACCTTCTTCGGTTCGCTGCCATGGAGTCTGTTCCTGACCTATCTGGGTGTTAAACTGGGCCAGCACTGGGAACTGCTGCGGGGGTGGTTCCACCGGTTCGACGTGGTAATTCTCGCGGCGATTATCGCCGGTGTGGTCCTTTTTATCTGGCGGCGGCGGCAGTGAAACCACAGGAATG
Source organism: Bacillota bacterium (assembly GCA_040755295.1). Lineage (NCBI taxonomy): Bacteria > Bacillati > Bacillota > Bacillota bacterium. Next base: position 108,401 of record JBFMBK010000005.1, read on the forward strand.
TAGAATGTAGAATACAGAATATGGATTTTTATAACGGGACAAGCCGTCACCCAGCACTCAAAGGTACGTCAAATCCCTTTTCATTGTTGTACAAAATGCGATTCGGAACGCCGCGTCTTAAGATTCAGTAGGCTGGATGCCGGGTTACCACAAAGAAACAAAGAACACGGAGGAAACAAAATCCTAAGTCCTGCATCCTTAGCCCGAGGTTTGGAGCGCTTTAAGCCATTAGTTTGTTAATTCGTGGCTGAGGACTGAGGACTTTCGATTCAGGACTTAATTTGTACTCTGCTTTCGGTTACCTGTGGCGTACAATTATAGATATTTCTACATGTTTGAGGCAGGGCCGATTCTCCCAAAATAAAGGGGGGAGGATTGGCCTTGCGATTTCTCGCTGTTGAGAAAAACAATTGGATTCTTAAAACACTGCGGCGGCTTCAAAACGCTGTCCCGGTCGTATCGGCGGTTTGTCTGACCTTAGCGTCGGCTGCGGTTTTCCTGCCGCCTGCACACGCTTCCGCAACCGCGCTTGCCGAAAAGGTCATAGTTTTGGACCCGGGTCACGGGGGACGCGATCCGGGAGCGATCGCGTCCGGTCTCGGGTTGTATGAGAGCGAAATCAACCTTTCCGTGGCCAGGCGGCTGCAAAAACTTTTTATGGACGCCGGGGCGCGGGCAATTATGACCCATGGTGATGCCGAGACGGTGGAGGAAGGCGGGGACGGGGAGCTTCGACTGCCTTATCTTGGACTGGAAAGCCGTGTGGTGTTGGCGAACAGCAACGAGGCCGACGTCTTTATCAGCCTGCACGCCAACAGTTTTTACGACAGCAGACGGGCGGGACCGGAGGTGTTCTACTGTCCCGGGTCCGAACGGGGCGCGGCGCTGGCGGACGCGGTTAAGGGTGAGCTGTCCGGGGTTGACAAGAGGGGCGCGGCTTGCGGCTGCCGGACCGTCCCTTATTACGTCCTTCGAAGAACGAGTATGCCTGCCGTCACGGTCGAGCTCGGGTACCTGTCCAATCCCGAAGAGGCGGTAAGGCTGTTGGATCCCGCTTATCAGAAGGAGCTTGCCTCTGCCGTTTACGCCGGGGTAAAACGCTACTTTGAGGAAGAATTACAGCCCGTACTACGGCCTGCCGGCGGCGGGGTTCCGGTGCGAAGGCCCCAGGTGGCAATCGTAATTGACGATTTTGCAGGGCCGTCGGAGAAGAACGGCACATCAAATTATTTTGAAATTAAGAAGCCGCTTACCTTTGCGGTGATGCCCAATTTTCCTAATTCTACACCGATAGCCCACCGCGCGCTGCAGAACGGCTACGAAGTCCTGCTTCACATGCCCATGGAAGCGGTGAACGGGGATCCCTACAGCACCGGGCCGGGCGCCATTTATACCGACCTCAACGACGAAGAGATCAAGCACCGCTTGCACCAGGCGGCGGCCAGCGTGCCGGGCGCCATAGGTGTGAATAATCATATGGGCTCGCGCGCGACAGCGGACGAACGCGTCATGGGCGCGGTGCTCACGGCAGTGAAAGAACACCGGATGTTTTTTCTTGACAGCAGGACTACGGACCGGACGGTGGCCCTGCAGGTCGGGAAGGAAATCGGTGTTCCCTGCATATCACGCGGGCTTTTTCTGGACAATATGAACGACCTCGGATATGTGAAAAGGCAGCTGCGGGAGGCGGCCCAGCTTGCGGCCCGTCAGGGGTACGCCGTTGCCATCGGCCACGTCGGGCGGACGGGTCTGACGACGTCCAGGGCAATTAAAGAGATGATTCCCGAGTTCGAGGCGCAGGGGATTGAGATGGTGTATGTGTCTAACATCGTATTCCAGGATCGCCCTGGAATATCCCAAAACCCCTAAGGGATACTAATGGCGAGACCGCGCCTTGGTCTTAAGGAACAAAGCGTTCAGGTTAAAAAATCGACCAGAAGGGGGAAGACTAGTGAAACGAACAAAACTTATTACCGGTGTTGTAATGCTGTTGTTGGCGGCAAACCTTTGCCTCGCGGCGGGATGCAGCGTAAGCCGCAAACCGATGCCTGATCCCGCGACGCCCGGCACGCCGACCACCCCGTCCCCGGCGGCAAAACCGCTTCCGACGGACCCCAGGGAGCAAAGCCGCCTGGCGTCACGCCTTGCATCGGAAGCGTCGCGGGTGCCGGGCGTCAACAAAGCCACCGTATTCTTAACGGGACACACGGCCTACGTGGGGTTAAACCTGAAAGCCGGAGTCGAGCGGGTAGAAACAAACACCATTAAACGGCAGGTTGCCGACCGTTTAAAGAAAATGGAAACACGTTTGACAAAGGTGATGGTAACCACGGATACGGACACCTTCACCAGGATCAAGCGCGTTCAGGAAGGCATCGCCGAAGGCCGGCCGGTTTCAGCGTTTGCAAAAGAGATAAGCGAAATAAACAGACGTATGACACCTACGACAAGATAGCAGGGTAACATTTACCCTGTCGCATCAAATTGGTGAACGCGGTGAGAAGCCTCTCACCTTCAAACTTAGCTGTGCGTAGTTTTGCAGCAGTCTCCTACAGGAGACCTGAATCGTTACGTGGCGGGAAGGGAAAACCCTTCCTGCTAATCGGTAACCCCGGGGCCAAGGCGCAGTAGTTCAGAAACCGCCACCAGCTTGTAACCCTGTTTTCGCAGTTCGGTTATGATTACCGGCAAGGCCTGATCAGTTTGTTGGCAACTGTCGCTGGCATGGAGCAGGACTATGCTGCCGGGACGCGCCAGCTTCGTTACCCTTTCGATGATTGTGTCGACCCCGGGGTTTTTCCAGTCGAGCGAATCAGCGTCCCATTGGATTACGGTGTACCCGACCTCCGAAGCGGCTTTCAAGACCTTGGCGTCATAATCGCCGTTGGGCGTGCGGATAAGGCGCGCCTGCCTGCCGGTCACGGCGAGAATGTTTTGGTGGGCCAGATTAATCTCGTTCTTTATTTCCTCCGCCGGCAGCTCGCTAAGGTTGATATGCCTTTCGCCGTGGCTGGCGATTTCGTGTCCCTCGGCCGCAATTCGCTTGGCGATTTCAGGGTACTTGACAACCCAGGGGCCTGAAAGGAAAAAGGTGCATTTCAGTTTTTCCTTTTTTAGAACGTCGAGGACAGGCCCGGGGGTTTTAGTTCCCCAGCTTATATCAAAGGTGAGAGCGGCCACCTTTTTATCGGTCTTAACCCGATAAATGATCGGGCTGTTCTTTGCGGCGGTTGGGGCTGCGTCGGGTCCGCGCAGGACCGCGAAAGTAAAAACGCCTGCCGTCGCCAGGAGGAAAAAAGACAGAAGGGTGATTTGTCTCCATAACTTGAGGTTCAGGTAAAAAACCCGCATCGTATCCCTCCCCTAATAAATCCGTGTCGACGGGTCGTTTACGCCGTCCGGAATAAACGTCCAAGACGAAGATGGGGGAAAGGGTCCGGTCCCCTGTAAAAGCTATTACGTTTTGTCCGTAAATATGCATCTCGATCCAAACAAAAGATCGGTAAGAGGAGTTAATGAACAAGGGGTGTCGGACATTGAAAGCAAGGCTTGGTGTATTTCTGCTGTGCATAACGGTATCGCTTTTTGCGGGAACCGTTCCGGCGCTGGGACAGCCACAAGTTACAGCGGAAGCGGCGGCTCTGATGGATGCCGACAGCGGCGTGTTTTATTTCGCCAAAAACGCCGCGGAGCGCCGACCCATGGCGAGCCTGACGAAGGTAATGACCTGTATCCTGGCGCAAGAACTGGCCGACCTCGATGAAAGGGTGGAGGTAAGCCCCCGGGCTGCCGGGGTGTCGGTGGGTTCAATCATCGACCTCCACAACGGAGAAGAAATAAAGCTTCGTGAACTGGTGAAGGCCGCTTTGATCTGCTCCGCCAACGATGCCACGGTGGCGATCGGCGAAGACGTGGCGGGAGACCATGACGCCTTTGTCCGGTGGATGAATGCGAAAGCTCTTTTGCTGGGCATGTCCGGAAGCCGCTTCGCCAACACCAACGGTTACTCGCACCCGAGCCATTACAGCACCGCCGCGGACCTGGCCGCTCTGGCCCGCTATTCGTTGAGAAATCCGCTCTTTGCCGGGGTTGTGCGGACAAGACAGGCGAACGTGCGGTGGATAAAGCCGCAAAGAAATGAACAGATCGAAAGCACCAACGAGTTTCTCCACAGCGGTTTTCCCGGGATTACGGGCGTGAAAACAGGAACAACGGATGCGGCCGGTAAGTGCCTCATCGCCTCCGTCTCGCGCCACGGGCGCAACCTCATCGCGGTGGTGTTGCGGAGCGGCGACAGGTACGGAGACGCGTCCCAGCTTCTCACCTGGGGATTAAAGGAGGTCGTGGACCAGGTCGCATGCACAGGTGGCGAATACTTCACGCGGTTGAAGGTGAGAGGGGGACGGCTGCCGGACGTGCCGCTGGGAGCCGAGAACGAACTGGTGGTTTCTTTGCCCCGGGAGGAGCTCGTAAACATCCGCAAAGAGGTGCGTATCTACCGGGAACCGGTGGCCCCGGTAAAAGCGGGAGACCGTTTCGGCGAAGTGATATTCACCTGGAAGGGGCAGGAACTGGGGCGCACCGGGTTGATCGCCGGGCGCACCGTCGAGCGGAGGCCCTGGTACCGGACGAAAACCCGGGGATACTTTTAGGCCCCGCAAAACTTGTAGACTGTTTCTTACGGCCTGCGGGTTTACCGAAAAGGGTCCGATTTACAGCAAGTTCAAGCCCGAGATGCTGAAGAACATCTGTATCCGGAAATACTGTACCGGGAATTTTTCAAAGTGCCGCCGCCAGTAGGTGCGTCAGAGCACGGGACAAAAGCCGTCGGACGATCTGCCTTCCGGCGGGCGGAAACCCTGAGTGTTTCTGGCACTTGACAAAGACACCGGTTTAAGAGATAATTTTGTTTGCGGTCACTAAGATGGGCGGGTAGTTCAGTGGGAGAACGTCTGCTTGACGCGCAGAAGGTCCCTGGTTCAATCCCAGGTCCGCCCACCATGGAAAAGCAAGGCTTCCGGGATTTCGGAAGCCTTTTTGTTTTGTCGTGAGAGAGTCCATTACCACCAGCCGCCGTCCAGGAGGGGAAAGAACATGAGAGGGAAGCCAAAGAAGATAAGATGTTTCTAATTGCGAATATAACATATATGTATGAGTTTTCTTTTGAAGAATGAAAATGGGCAGAATGGCAGCTCACGAACACAGCGCAATACGGAGCGCGGGGAGAAGCAAGTAGAGCGCGAAAGACTGACAGGGACGGGCCGGAGCGTACATAGAGGTACGTGAGGACCCGGCGCTGACAGGCTGACAAAGCTATACGCAGCTGGTCGTCGCGCCCTACGAAAGAACACTTATATTTGAGGGAGGGCGCTGTAGGGTCCGAACGGACCTAAGAAGTACCTTAAGGCGTGAGTGGCCGGCCGGGCGTTTAGTCAAGCGAGAAATAAAACACGCCTGCGGGACCTGATCGAGGCGGGAGATCAAGGACGGTTTCCGGAGCAGCACTTTCTCAAAGACCAATATTCGTATGTCGAATAAAGAGATAAGCTGCAAGGACAGCAAATGATTGGTTCCCATTAAAGATGTATAAGAGGTCACTATTAAGTGCTGATCGGCGTTAAGTCCAAGAGAAGGGTATAAGATCATAAAAGCAAACATAACGCTTGCGGAGCATACTACCATGCTTTTGAGATAACGCAAAATCTCTTCCTGTAAATTTTAATAAACCTCCTATGATGATACCATTGGTGATAGCTACCCCAAATGTCGCCAAGAATCCGTAATATTGTGCCGAAAAAGAGAATACCTCTGGTTCCTTAAAGAATAATGCGGCTAAATCATTCCAGGGTGTTCTTATATTAAGACCTAGTAGAATCAATGCCAGAACTATAAGGGTTGTCCATATATTACCAATAAGGCCGATTATCACGCCTGCAGCAAAGAAATCATTTAATTTCTTCATTGCCTATTCCCCCTGGCTGGTTACGCGAAATACACTTATAGCATCTCTTTCGGTTAAAGTAAAAATGCAATAATAGTTAATTCTACGAATTTCAGGCGGGAAACGGTTGTTCTGCAACGCGTGCCGGTTATCCTCGTCCGGTGAAAATGCCGGCTTGGACGATGAATGAAGGCTGCGCAAAGCGCGGCCAAATCGGATGGCCCTGAGTATTGACGGTTTGTGTCTACTTCTTATTGTTTCGGGGGTCCGGCAGGTAAAACGGGCTCTTCTTCTGGATGCCCAGGGCCTTTTCCAGGTCGATGGCATGCTCCTGCTCTTCCACCGCTATGTTGCGAATTTTTTGCGCCGAGTCGTAGAGCTTCAGCGCTTCAAGCTGTTCTATGCGCTGTAAATAACGGCGCAGGGCGTCGTACTCCCACTGAAGGTCCTGACGCAGCATTTCCTTGTTATCGAAGGATGTCAGCCTGGTGGCGACTTCCACAGTGGGAACGCCGCCGAGGTACTGGATCAGATCGCTCAGAATTACGGCGTGCTCGTGCTCCTGCTGCGCGTGTTCCAGCAGTTCGTCGATGACGGCCACATATTCCGCGCCGCTCAGCATGCTCGCGTGTTGTATATACTGAACCAAGGCGGCGTACTCCCACGAAAGATCCAGGTTCAAACCGCTGATTATTTGTTCCAGTTGGTTTTTCGAAAACTTCATTATCCAACACCTTTTTCCAAAGTAATTTTGCCTTCGAAACATACTATTCAGAGAAGGTCGGTTTGTAGCGATAAAATAAACGAGACCGACCGGTGCTTTCAGGTAAAAGTTTAGCACGTATCCGACTATATACCCGGCTGGACGTCATTGCGGATTGAGTTTGGCAGGAAGAAAGCGCTTTGTGTCGAAATATAATAGAAAATTAAGGAAGGGAGGCATCGACTGATGGCTGAACCGTCTTGCCCCAAATGCGGTAAAACCGGTTTCGAGGTCTTGGAAAACAAGCCGCTTAACATGGATTATAAACTCTTGTTCATCCGGTGCGCTTCCTGCGGAGCGGTTGTCGGGGCGGTGGATCTCTACAACATCGCCTCGCTGTTTTGCGAACTGGAACAGAAGCTTAGCGAAAAGCTGGACGACGTGGAAGCCACGGTTTCCGATATCCGGTACAAGCTGAACCTTTTGTTGGCCCGCCTGAAACTTATGTAAGGTTTTCGCGGAAAGACAAAGACGCGGTTAAACCCGGTACGCCGGCGGCACGTTGATCCAACCCTTGAACATCCCATACTCCAGGTACTCGCTGTAAAGTTTCATTTCTCCTGTGATGAAGTTCGCCAGCGTGTCCCTGATCCCGGCCGAGATGCTTCTGGTGAAGGCAAACATTAGAATAGGCAGGAAAGACTGCATTTCGTGAAAGACACATCTGAAGATATATCGATCTGTCACCACTTCCGTTTCAAATATACCGGCAGGGTTTACGGGCGGTTTAACGGGCGATGGTATGCCGAACTCCAATGCTATTATGCCTTACACATTGCTTTAAGAAAGCAGGCAATGCTTGCCTTAGATAGCGCATCCCGGCGCCCTTAAAGGAAAAGGATATGCAGGCTTATTCTTGAAACGGTGGATATCAGTACTTAAGGAGGCGCAAAGTGATGGAATCCGACTGTCCCCTGACCAGGCTTATCGACGCCTTGCGCGACGCGGTTAATGCAAGTGAGAACGCCGGCCGCCTAAGCGTATCGGTGGACGAAAGGGAGTATCACCGCGGCCGGGGGGAAGCATGCCGGCAAATGCTGTCTGCGGTGGAAGAAGCCAGGGAACGCTGGGGCCCGGAGATTGCCACGCGGTTTACCTGGCGGTTTGAAGACGCGGCTTTATACTATCTTGAAAGGTACGAAAACGCCGCTTCGGAAGAGGAAGAAAACAATAGTTACGGCTGGTTTCAGGCATATCAACAGGCGGCGCTGTTGATTAAGAGCCTGTTTCCTTTGGCGGTGGTAAAAAAGAATTAATCGGGATAGGCCTAAGAACAAAAATCGCAATAACATCCGATAAATCAAGAGGTTTCACGGAATGATATCCGTGCGGCGCAATTCTGCTTGATAAAACCGTTATCCGTGTAAATGCTTACCCTCCATCATTAAGCCTGGTTCCGGTCATGATTTCGGGACGTGCCATAAAGAAATTTTGCTTTTTTGGCCGGAAAATGACTTCCTTTTTCGTAATAAATATCTGGAGGGAGAAAAATGTCAAGCGATCTTAAAGAGATTCTTATGAGAATTGAAGACTTACGTTACAGGTTGCATGAGTTGTACGAGTTAAAAGGGCTTGAAGACCAGGAGGTCCTGGTTGCAAGTCAGATACTGGACGCGACGCTAAATGAGTACTACCTGATTTTTAAAGATAAGCTGCAAACAGAAGAAAAATTGGAACGTTTCCTAATCTCCAAGTCATAGCCCCATTCTTTCAAAGACTATTCCTATCGTATCCTAGAGACACACGATTACCTAAGGTCTAGGTTCTATAATCCTTCCGGAAAGAACGCTGTTTTACAGTCGCGAATACGGTTATTTCTTGGGAGTGTAGTGCCTTGTAAGCCATTTGGTGAGGCCGTCGAGCCCCGGGAAGAGCACCCTCTCGTTTATGTTGGCCTGATCAAGCTTATCCCTGACCTCCCATTTCAAGCTGCTTGGAATGATTATCCTCCTGTACAGTTCGGGGTGGTTGTCGAGTAAATCGTTCAGAGTCATTTTAGGGTTGGAAATTACGGAGTGCAAGGCAAACTGGTTTACGATCCTGTCGTTCATGGAAGGGGGTTCAAAAAATAAGGCGAAATCTGCCCCATGATCTTCGGTAAGACCGTCAAAAACCTCAAGGGTTTCCGCGACTTCCGACAGCATTTCCACCGTAAAGCAAAGAGCCCTCTTTTCCTTTAATTTGTTTTCTAAAATTTTCGGAAGAAAACTGTTGTGCAGCTTGACGAAGTCGACACACCATATCACACCGTACGCCCCGTATTCGCTGATGTTGGATGTCGCGAAGTGCATGGCCACGAACGGTGAGAAGGTCCAGTCCAGCAGCCGTGTAGGCAGTCCATGGTGTTTGGCTATGGCCAGCCAGCTCCAGTCGGTATCAGGGGAGGGGTGTTGTATCTGCGCATATTTTTTGAAGTTTCTGAGGATATGAAACTCCAGGTCGTAGTAATTGCCCTCGAGCCTCATCAAAGAGGTCTTTAATTCCAAATTATCTCCGGACAAACCCCGAAAGGCGAAGTTGGATCTGTACCTTTGAAGATGGTCATTCCAGGAACCGTAATACAGTTGTTCAATTAACTCCGTCCAGGAGGTGACCCGTGTGTCGTTCGGCGTTTTCATTCTTGAAGCAGCTCCTTTTATTTAAAAACCCCGGGCTCCGGTCTAAGTTGTAAAGAGTCTTGCCGGCAGTTCCGTATTCTATTTTGAAGTATAGCAGTTTTTTTGAACCGCAGCTAAAAATCGAACGTTTTGCCGCCGATAGCCGGGCCGGTTCTTCAGTAACGGTTTTTACGGACTTTGCCGGTTACACCGTCACATGTGATGGAAAAATGTTGTTGCGGCCCTCCTATGGGACTTCCGCCGCCTTAAAAGATAGTACTCCGGTCCCGTATGAATAAGACCGTATACCGCCCTATAAACCAAATGCCCCTTTGTAATAACATTAGGGGGAAATTTTGCCCCTGGAAGCGCGGTAGTGATAACGGGCGCAGTACCGCGTCCGACGATGGTAAATATGACTCGGTTCAGTAAAGGGGGTGTAAAGGATGGTTATAGACAACAGCGCGCTGAATTCCCTGCGCAAGGCGAGCCAAACCGATACTGCGTTGAACAGGACCGTCGCGCGTCTGTCCTACTCGCTCCAAGCCAAAAACGCGGGCAGCGCGGTGCGGCAGGAGACTTCCGGAATCACACACAGCCGGATTCGCGGCCTGGAGCAGGTCAACCGCGGCATACAGAACGGTGCGTCCTTGATCCAGACCGCAAACGGGGCGCTGGGTGAGATGAATTCCGTTCTGCAGCGCATACGGGAATTGGCCGTCGAGGCGGATGGCGCGGACGATTCGGAGACTGAAGAGATTAAGAATGAAGCGGCGGCTTTACGGGCGGAATACGATGGTATTGTCAGCAATACGAAGTTTGACAATGAGAAGCTTCTGGACGGTTCCTACACGGCGGAGATTCGGCTGGACGCCGATACCGGCGAGGCCGTTACTATTAACATCAGCTCGATGCAGCAGTCGGTGACCGGCCTTGATGCGCTTGACGAATCCGGTTCCGAAATCGGCACCTCCGAGGCTGTCGAGGTGGTCGACGACGCCATCGCGGCCGTTTCTTCCCAGCAGACTTATCTGTCCGGCGTGCAAAACCGTCTGGAGGAGTTTTATTCCACTCGATCCTCGAGTGTTGAAAACAGGGCGGCTACGGGCGCTACCGGTCTGGACGTCGCGCAGGGGATAATTAATTTGAACAACCAGCAGGTGATGTCGGAGATGCTGGCCGCTCAGTCGAAAGCGCAGCCGCAGGCGGTGCTTAAACTGCTTAGCTGAAGCGTGTTGTTTCTGAAAGAAAAGGCCTGGTTCTTTACATCGCAGTTGGTTGCCGGCCGACGGTTCCGTCTGCTGGTATTCGGACGTGTTTTTAGGACAATTCTCTGTGGTCAGCTAGTCTGTTTGGTGCATAGGAACGTTAACCCGGTTCGTACAAACCCGCGTTATGTCGTATTCCGCCGCCTCCTAAGCTTTTCCATACTTCAACTTCTAATACTATGGTTTTCTAAGTCGTGGCGAGTGAAAACCGCTCAAGGGGTTGTGTTGTTACAGCAGCCGCCTTGATTGGGATGCTGCTTCTATCTTCGTAAAGGCTCCGGCGTAAGGTTTACGGGGGAGGTTAACATTTGCCTCCAGGGAGTTTTAATTATGAACGCGGGGAACCGACGGTGGTCATCATCGTGCGCACCCGTGCAGATTTTCCCCGGCAGGTTTGTACGGGAATACATATTCCGGCGCTTTTATGCATAACTTACGCCGTAAGCCTGGTCTTGCGGGGGTGGAAGGTTGGAACTTGTTTTTCATGCCGGCAAAATCGCCGGCAGAGAGCTTGTCGCAGCTTTGCGTCATGAGGTCAGGATGCTCCGGCGCGAGCGTTTTCGCTGCCGGTTGGTGGTTATCGGAAACGGTGTCCTAAGGGTCAGGGTGGCGGTCGGCAGCGAGAACGAAAGACGCTATGTCCGCCTCCGAATGGGGCGGGTCGTGGGTACCTTTCTAACCGCCTACGCGCTTGACATACGGGCCGAGGACTTCTTTTCCCGAAAGGGACTCTGGGATGCAAAGGTTCAGGATGTTATTAAAAGGTATCTCCGGGAGGCGCGCGATCTTTTAACCCCGTTGCGGTCGGAAATCATAGTACGGCTGAACGAATACCTGTCCACCGAAGACTGGGTTGATCTCAAGGGTTTTTTACGTTTTCGCCTTAAGAACCTCGACGCTTTTGTAACCGCGGTAATCTGGCGGCTGGCGGATCAGGCGTTGTTGGAACAAGAATGGGTACGGCTGGTGTCTTTTCTGCGGCGGTTCCGGCAGAACCGGAACGCCGGGATAAGACAGGTTCACTGCCTGCCGGGTGATGCAGGCAGCTTTGTCCTTTGCGACAAGCGGGGCGGCCGGCTCGAAAACGGCGTTCCGGGCGAGATACAGGGGGATGACCTTGGGAACGAGGATCTTCTGATCGGCACGCTGCTGACCATTGGAGCCCAAAAGGTTACATTGCACGGTTACACGCCTTCTGCCCACGCGTCAAAACTGCTCCGCGCCGTTTTTTATCTTAAGGAATGCACCGGTTGTTCCATATGCCGCAAAAAAGAAGTCCCGAGTCCTAAGGCAGATAGTAAGTAGAAGGTAGTAGGGTAGTAGGCGGAATGTGGAATATAGAATATGGAATTATGGATGCCGGACCGCCGGTAGACAGCAGTCGGTAGTCAGCAGTCTAAGGGAGACTGAAGTCAGGGGGCTACAACTTTAGACCCGCGACCTGCGACCTGTGACCTGTGACTCGCGACTGTATAAAGTTCAAGGTTCAAAGTCAGAATTAAGTAAACAGTAAGTAGAATATAGAATGTAGAATATTGGACCTGAGACTTGGAACTCGTAACTCGTGACTTCCGACTTCTACTTTCTAAACCTTCCGGTCTTCTACCTTCTATATTCTCGTGACTCGCAATTCGCGACTTAGATCGAATATACTTCTTCCGGCTTAGGCACGGTAAAACCGGCCTGCTTGAGAGCGGCGGTTGCACGCCCGGTATCGTTAACCTTAAAGAGCACCATCGCCAAATCGGCGCATTTGGCTACAAAGGCATAAAGGTATTCAATGTTGACGCCCGCTGCTTCCAGCACCGCAAGCGCCGGCGCAAGACCGCCGGGGTTGTCCGGTACGGCGACGGCAAGGACGTCGGTGGCGGACACGGTAAACCCGTTTTTCTTCAACGCCTGGTAGGCCTTGTCGGGCTGGTCCACGATCAGGCGCAGAATACCGAAATCCGAGGTGTCGGCGATGGAGAGCGCGCGGATGTTCACCTTTTCGTCGGCCATCAACTGGGTTACCGCCGCCAGCCGGCCGCTTTTGTTCTCCAGAAAGATCGAGATCTGTTTGACAGCCACTGTTTTCCCTCCTGCGAAAATAAGTTCAAGGTTCAACGTTAAGTAGAATATAGAATATCTTTTTCTGAGTGGCCAAGACGGTCAGAAGATAGAATATAGATATAAAATTCCGAATGCAGAATGGGGAACAAGCCTCCCGCCTTCTGTCTCCTACCGTCTCCCTACATCTACTACCTACTACCTACTACCTACTACCTTCTACCTTCTATATTCTACCTTCGCCTTCCGACTCCTGTGGTACGGTAAATTCCTATTGTTTAACCAGGTCCCGCTTATCCACCACACGCTTTGCCTTCCCTTCGCTGCGGGGAATCGTCTTGGGCTCGACCAGTTTTATTTTTACGGAAATACCGAGCACGCTCTCAATTTCGTTGTGGATACGACGTTCAAGATCCTCTAGACCCTTTACCTCGTCACGGAAGAGGTCCTCCGACACCTCGATCCATACTTCGAGGGTGTCGAGCGCTTTTTCACGGTCGACCACAAGCAGATAGTGGGGTTCGGTCTGGCTGATGGAAAGGAGGACGCTCTCGATTTGCGTCGGGAAGACGTTGACGCCTCTTATGATCAGCATATCGTCGCTGCGGCCCGTTATCCGCGCCATGCGGACGTGCGTGCGCCCGCAGGAGCACGGTTTTTCCATCAGCATCGAGATGTCCCGCGTGCGGTAGCGGATGACGGGGAAGCCCTCCTTTGTTATGCTTGTGAAGACCAGCTCGCCGTACTGGCCCGGCGGCAGCGACTTTCCGGTTTCGGGGTCGATTATCTCGGGTATGAAATGATCCTCGCAGATGTGGAGCCCGTCCTTGGCCAGACACTCGCTCGCCACCCCCGGCCCGATAAGCTCGCTCATGCCGTAAATGTCCACGGCGTCGATCCGGAGTTTATCTTCAATTTCCCGGCGCATGTTATCCGACCAGGGCTCGGCGCCGAACAAACCGGCGCGCAGCTTGAGGCTTTCGCGCGGGATGCCGCTTTCCTGGAACACCTCGCCGATATACAGCGCGTAAGAGGGTGTGCAGCAAAGCACCGTGGTGCCGAAGTCCTGCATCAGCATGATTTGCCGCTTGGTGTTGCCTCCTGATATGGGAATCACCGTAGCGCCCAAGTACTCGGCGCCGTAATGCAGCCCGAGGCCGCCGGTGAAAAGTCCGTATCCGTATGCGACCTGCACCACATCGCTGCGGGTGGTGTTAACCATTCCGATTGTACGTGCCATAACCTCCGACCAGGTGGTGATGTCCTTACGTGTGTATCCCACCACAATCGGCTTACCCGTGGTCCCCGATGATGCGTGGACGCGGACGATGTCCTGCAGGGGAATGGCGAAAAGTCCGAAAGGATAGTTGTCCCTCAGGTCGTTCTTGACCATGAAGGGCAATTTGGTGAGGTCGTCCAGGGTTTTGACGTCACCCGGTTCCAGTCCGGTCTCCCTGAACTTCTGCCGGTAGTGAGGAACCTTGTCATACGCCCGGTGGACGGTTTCCTTGAGGCGCTGGAGTTGGAGTTCGCGGAGCTTATCACGGTGCATGCATTCTACTTCAGGGTTCCACATGATTGGCACCTCCGACCACAAAATAATCTTTTTGAGCCAACTCGAGACCGCGCGCGAAGGCGCGGCGGTTGAGCTCCAGAAACCGCGGCGGAACGGCTGCGGTCAGCGCTGTGTCCCAGGAAGAAGCCGGCAGGGGGAGAAAACGGGCGAGCGCGCCGACCAGCACCACGTTGGCAACCCGCAGGTTGCCCAGTGTCTCCGCTTCCCAAACGGCGTCGATGAAAACCACCGGGAACCGGGCCGCGATGCGGTCCTCGGCGGCTGCGGGGTATACGTCCGACCCCACAGCCACGGGAAGCGGGTCGATGGCCTGATCGTTGAGGATTACGGTTCCTCCCGTTTTGAGAAAATCGAGGTATCTTAACCCCTCGAGTTTTTCAAAAGACAGGAGGAAATCCGCTTCGCCGGGATCGATCACCGGCGAAAAAACCTTGTCGCCGAAACGGACGTGGGTGGTGACGCTGCCGCCGCGCTGCGCCATTCCGTGAATTTCGGATGTTTTAACGTCCAGGCCGGCGGCTATGGCCGCCTGGGAAATCAGCTTTCCGGCCAGGAGGATGCCCTGGCCGCCGACGCCGGCAACCAGGATGTTTATGTTTATGCTCATTTTTCGCCCTCCTTACCGATGGCGCCCTTCCGGCAGACTTGGGCGCAAAGTCCGCAGCCGACGCAGAGGTGCGGGTTTATTATCACCCGGTCGCGGTAGGAAAGCGCCGGGCAGCCGATCTGCAGGCATAGTTTACAACCACGGCATAGTTCGGGGTTTACAGGGACAGGGGCGGGTGTTACGGGGCTGAGCAAAATACAGGGCCGGCTGCTTATAACTACGACCGGTTCCGGGATTCTGAGCGCTTTTTGCAGCGTCCTTTTTGTGGCTGCAAGATCGAAAGGATCAACCGTAAAAACGTGGGGCACTCCGGCGGCGCGGGCCAATTTTGCGAGGTTGAGCGCCTTAACGGGCTCCCGCCTCAGGGTTTTACCCGTGCCGGGGTGGTCCTGGTGCCCGGTCATCGCGGTGGTACGGTTGTCGGCGATGATGACGACGCTTGCTCCCTGGTTGTAGACTATATCGATCAGACCGGTGATGCCGGAATGTATAAAGGTGGAGTCGCCGATTACGGCGACCGTTTTGACGGCGCTGTCAGGATCGGCCTTAGCCATACCGTGAACCATACCGACACCGGCGCCCATACAGATACAGGTATCCATGGCGGAAAGGGGCGGAAGACTGCCCAGGGTGTAACAGCCGATATCCCCCATGACCCTTAGTCCGAGCTTTTTAAGGACATAGAACAGACCGCGGTGCGGGCATCCGGGGCAGAGCACGGGAGGCCGCGCCGGCAAAGGAGCATGCGGCAGAGAAGAGATCTCCTCCTGCGCGCCGGCCGGCGCCTGGGGATCGTGTTCGCGGGCCGCCTCGGCGAGGTACGGGTCTTGCATTAAAAAGCGCCGGATAACAGCCGGGGAGAGCTCGCCCGTCCGCGGGATTAATTCCTTTCCGCGGACCGATAAACGAAGCGCGGCCACTTGCTCTTCGAGGAAAGGCTCGAGTTCTTCCACGACGAACAGGCGTTCGACCTGCCGCGCGAAAGCCCGGATAAGCTCAGAGGGAAGGGGTTGGCTCATGCCGAGTTTCAGCACCGAGGCCCAGGGGAAGGCTTCCTTAACGTAGTAATAGGCGATGCCGGAGGTGATAATGCCGATCCGCCCGTCGCCCTTTTCGATGCGGTTCAGCGGTGTCCGTTCCGCCACTTGGCGCAGTCTCTCACGCCGTTCATCAAAAAGGCTGTGCCGGACCCGGGCGTTCGCGGGGACCATGACGTATTTGGTAAAATCCTTTTCATAGGGCTTCTTCACAAGGTCGACAGGTTCGCTTTCCTGCACCAGGCTTTTTGAGTGCGCCACCCTCGTAGTGGTGCGCAGGATTACCGGGACGTCATAGGTTTCACTGAGTTCGAGGGCAAACCGGACGAAGTCCTTTGCTTCCTGGCTGTCGGCCGGTTCGATAAGGGGCGTTTCGGCGAGCCGGGCGTAATACCGGTTATCCTGTTCGTTTTGGGAACTGTGCATACCGGGATCGTCGGCGGATATCAACACCAACCCGGCGTTCACCCCGGTGTAAGACAGTGTAACCAGGGGATCGGCGGCGACGTTCACGCCTACGTGCTTCATGGCTACAAGAACGCGTGCTCCGCCGAGAGAGGCGCCGATTCCCACCTCGATCGCCACCTTTTCGTTGGGTGCCCACTCGGCGTAAATAGCCGGGTAATGACGGGCGATGTTCTGGAGGATCTCGGTGCTCGGGGTGCCCGGGTAGGCTGCGGCGACCCCGACCCCGGCTTCATATGCGCCGCGGGCGATGGCTTCATTCCCGCTTAGAAGTCTCACTTCCCGACCTCCTTGCGCCGGTCGATGACACGTCGTGCCTTGCCGGAGGTTCTTTCAAGCGACCCGAACTCGAGGAGCTTTACCTTTGGAGTCAGCGTCAATACGGCCTGAAGCCGGTTTCGAATGTGGTCCTCAAGGGCGGCGAGGTCTTGAAAACGGCCGGTAAAGCCTTCGCTTGAAATCTCCACCTGGACTTCGATATCGTCAAGGTATCCCTTTTTATCTATGATAATCACATAATGTGGGGACAGACCCGGGGTGTTTGTCAAAACCTCTTCAATCTGCGAAGGGAAGATGTTGACACCCCTGATGATCAACAGGTCGTCGGTCCGCCCGGTGACCTTCTCCATGCGTGCGGTGGTCCGGCCGCAGGTGCAAGGTTCGATTATCAGGCGTGACAGATCACGCGTCCGGTAACGGATTACCGGGAATGCCTCTTTCGTCAGCGCGGTGAAGACAACCTCGCCCTTTTCTCCCGGAGGCAGCGGGGAACCGGTTTCGGGATCGATGACCTCCGCGAGGAAATGATCTTCACTAATATGTAGTCCTGCCTTCGCCTCGCATTCACCGGCGACACCCGGACCGATGACCTCGCTCAGACCATAGTTGTCGTATGCATCTATGCCCCATATTTTTTCCAGTTCCGCGCGTATACCTTCCCCCCAGGGCTCGGCGCCGAAAAGCCCCCGCCGCACCTTCAGCGACCGGGGGTCGATTCCCATTTTCCACGCGGTTTCAGCGATGTAAAGGGCGTAGGAGGGGGTGCCGACGATAACGGTCGAACCGAAGTCCTGCATCAGCTGTATGTGCCTTTCGGTATTGCCGGCGGCCGCAGGCACTATGGTCACGCCGGCGCGTTCGAGTCCGTAGTGAAGCCCGAAACCGCCGGTGAACAGCCCGTAAGAGAAGCATATCTGTGCTATATCCCCGCGCTTTACCCCGGCCATGGTAACGATCCTGGCAATCAGTTCCGCCCAGGTGCGGAGGTCTTTTTTCGTGTAGCCCACGACAGTGGGCTTGCCGGTGGTGCCGGAAGAGGCGTGAATACGGATGACGCGCTTCAGGGGAACCGCGAAAAACCCGAACGGGTAATTCTCCCGCAATTCGTTCTTGGCGGTAAACGGGAGGCGTTGGATATCCGCCAGGGAATTGATGTCATCCGGATTGACGCCGTTCGCCTCAAGGGTACGGCGGTAGTGGGGCACCGCCCGGTAAACCCGTTGAACCAGCTCTTTCAGGCGTTTAAGCTGCAGGGCTTCAAGCTCCTTGCGCGTTAAGGTTTCGTTCCGTCTGTCCCAGATGATAAAGCACCATTCCCCGGATTAGTTTTGCCAACCAGTTAATTATTATAGCATAAAAGGTAAAGATGGCATACGTTTTCAAGGGCAAGCTCCGGTTTGGCCGTATAAGCGGCTTAGCCTCCGTTTTTGCGGTCCGGTTTTCACCAAAGTATCTATTCAGGCGTTTCGTCAGCGAAGCACTTTACTGCTGAATAGTTGCCTAGAAAAGAGGACGTTGCCGGAGAATGGATCAACCGTAATCCGAAAGATTGGATGCGGAGGTTGACGGCGCCGGAACGAAACCTGCCGCGTAATAACCGTGTGTTCCGGACCGGCCCGAATAGCAGAATATAGAATGTGGAATGTAGAATACAGGATGTAGAATTTGGATATAAAACTCCGTCCTTGCCGTAATCGCGGCTCTTAACCTCCGTGGCTTTGGTCTCTTGAATTGCGGCAGAAGCCGGATCCTTTACTGGAGGGGCGACATCCGCACCGCGCAGATTTTAAATTCCGGAATTTTGGCCAGAGGATCAAGGGCGTCGTTGGTCAATAGGTTGGCCGGCGCCTCACGGAAGTGGAAGGGCATGAAAACCATCCCGCACCGGGCGCGGGGTGTAACAACCGCCTGCACCTCGACCTGGCCGCGGCGCGATTGAAGAAGGACCCTGTCGCCGTCCGAAACGCCGAGGTCTTTGGCGTCTTCGGGATGAACCTCGACCAGCCCCGGAAGGGTTAGGGCCTCAAGTCCCGGCACGCGGCGGGTAAGCGTACCGGTATGAAAGTGGTAAAGCAACCTTCCGGTGGAAAGCAACAGCGGGAACTGGTCGTCCGGAAGCTCGTCCGCCTCGCGGAACGGTGTCGGGTGAAACCTGCCGCGGCCGCGGGTGAAACCGTTCCCGTGAAGGTAGGGTGTTCCGGGATGCGAGGCGTCGGGGCAGGGCCACTGTATACCTTCGCCGTCAATCCGGGCGTAAGAAATCCCTCCGTAAATCGGGGTAAGCCTTGTTATTTCCTCCATGACCGCCGCTGCAGCGGTGTATCTCATGGGGTAGCCCATGCGGGTGGAAAGCTCCTGGATTATATCGAGGTCTTCCTTTGCCTCCCCGGGGACGGGCAGGGCTTTTCTCACCCGCTGCACGCGGCGTTCGGTGTTGGTGAAGGTGCCGTCCTTTTTCGCGAAAGATGCGCCGGGAAGGACGACGTCGGCGTATCCGGCGGTCTCGGTGAGAAAGATGTCCTGCACGACCAGGAAGTCTACGTTTTCCAGCGCGTTCTTGGTCCGGAGGAAGTTCGGATCGGACAGGGCGGGGTTTTCACCCATGATATAAAGGCCGCGGATCGCTCCGTCAACGACCCCGTGGAGGGTCTCCATAACTGTAAGGCCTGGTTTTTCCGGAATAGGACGGCCCCATGACTCCGAAAACTCTCGCCGGGCGGCAGGGTCTTCCACCCGCCGGTAGCCGGGAAGAACGTCGGGAAGCGCCCCCATATCGCAGGCGCCCTGAACGTTGTTCTGCCCGCGGAGAGGATTGACTCCTGTGGAACTGCGGCCTACGCTGCCGGTAAGCATCGCAAGGTTCGCAAGCGCAAGGACGTTATCGGTGCCCGTGGTATGCTGGGTGATCCCCATGCTGTAAACGATAGAGGCGCGCTCGGCGCGTGCGAAAAACCTTGCCGCTTCGCGTATGGATTCCGCCGGAACGCCGGTGACCACCGCGGCGACTTCGGGGGTGCAGGCCCGTATCGCTTCCAGAACTTCCTCGAAACCCTCGGTTCGTTCCTCGATAAACCTTTGATCTTCCAGCCCTTCCGCCACTATTACGTTCATCACGGCGTTGATAAGCATGACGTCGCTCCCGCTGCGCTGCCGCAGGTGCAGACGGGCAAACCGCACCAGGTCGATCTTGCGGGGGTCAGCGACGATTAAATCTGCCCCGTGCTGGCTGACCGCTGCCTTTATCTGAAGGGCGATAACGGGATGCGCCTCCGTCGTATTGGAACCGGTGACCAGGATGCAGTCGGCTTCCTCCAGTTCCGCGATGGAGTTCGTCATAGCCCCTGAGCCGAAGGCGCGGGCCAGACCGGTCACCGTGGAGGCATGACAAAGGCGCGCGCAATGATCGATATTGTTGGTTCCCAGGCAGGCGCGCATGAACTTCTGGAACAGGTAGTTTTCCTCGTTGGTGCACTTGGCGGAGGCAAAGCCGGCTAGGGCGTCGGGACCGTAAGCTTCACGTATCATATTAAAATGCTCTGCTGTGAACGCCAGCGCTTCTTCCCACGATGCCGGCTCGAGTTTGCCGTTGCGGCGGATTAACGGGGAGGTGAGGCGTTCGGGGGAGCTGATAAAATCAAGTCCGAATCGTCCCTTGACGCAGAGTTGGCCGCGGTTGGAAGGGTTGGCGTCGTCACCCCGTACCTGGACGATTTTCCGTTCCCTGGTTCCGAGAATAAGCCCGCAGCCGCACCCGCAGTACGGGCAAACCGTGCGCACCGTTTCGGTCGGCGGCAGCGCCTCCGTTTTGGGGGTAAGTGCTCCCACCGGGCAGGCATCTACGCACATTCCGCAGGATTCGCAGTTTGAATCGGCTATGGGAGCGTCCCAGAAAGGGGCGACACGGCTGTTATATCCCCGCGAAACAACATCGATGGCGCCAACCCCCCGCACCTCGTGACAGAGCCGTACGCAGCGCGTGCACAGGACACATTTGGACATGTCGCGTTCGAAGAACTGGTTGCTCGAGTCTTTAACGTCTTTGCGTGTTCCAGGTCGAAGGCGTCGGTGCCGGACACCGAGATGGGCCGCCGCGCGCTGAAGCTCACATTGTTGGTTTGAGGTGCAGGTGAGACAATCGGACTGGTGGTCCGCGGCGATTAACTCCACCGTCATGCGCCTGACGTGGGTGACCGAAGGCACATCGCTGTATACGACCATCCCGTCCGTGACAGTGGTGGTACACGCCGCTGGCATGCCCCGCATGCCTTCGATTTCAACGATACACAGCCTGCAGCCGCCGTAGGGTTCCAACCCCGGCAGGAAACAAAGGTGCGGTATATAGATTCCGGCTTTAAGGGCGGCTTCAAGGACGGTGGTGCCCTTTGACGCTTCGACTTTTTGACCGTCTATGGTGATTGTAGGCATATATATCTCCTTATAAAACCTTGACGGATTTGAAGGTGCATTTTTCAAAACAGACGCCGCAGCCGATGCATTTTTCGGGGTCGATGATATGGGGCATCTTGCGTTCCCCCGTGATCGCCCCTACAGGGCAGTTTTTACGGCACAGCCCGCAGCCTTTGCACTTTTCGGGGTCGATCTCATGCCGGACCAACCCCCGGCATTTCCGGGCCGGGCAGCGGCGCTTATAAACGTGTTCTACATACTCGTGCCGGAAGTACTTAAGTGTGGTCAGGACCGGATTGGGCGCCGTTTGTCCTAAGCCGCAAAGAGAGCCTTTCTTAATCGAAAGCGCCAGTTCTTCGAGCAGTTCAATATCTTCCGGACGGCCGTTCCCGGAACAAATGTCTTCGACAATCCTGTGCATCTGGCGGATACCCAGCCGGCACGGCGCGCATTTTCCGCAGGACTCGTTCCTGGTGAATTCGAGGAAATACCGGGCGATATCGACCATGCAGGTTTCTTCGTCCAAGACCACCATACCGCCGGACCCCATGATCGAGCCGGCTTCGGCCAGTCTGTCGTAATCCACCGGCAGGTCGAGTAAGTCCGCAGGAATACATCCGCCTGAAGGCCCGCCGGTTTGAATCGCCTTAATCGTTTTTCCGTCGGGGATGCCGCCGCCGATATCGAAGATAATCTCCCGGAGGGTCGTGCCCATCGGCACCTCAACCAGACCCGAGTTCTTGACCTTGCCGACGAGGCTGAACACCTTGGTGCCTTTGCTGTTTTCCGTGCCGATACCGGCGTACCATTCGGCGCCGTGGTTGATGATAGACGGAATGTTGGCCCAGGTTTCCACGTTGTTGATGTCGGTCGGTTTGCCCCAAAGTCCCGATTCCACGGGAAAAGGCGGCCGGGGGCGGGGCATGCCCCTTTTTCCTTCGATGGAAGCCATCATCGCCGTCTCTTCGCCGCATACGAAAGCGCCCGCGCCTTCCTTCACTTTAACGCGTAAACTGAAGTCCGAGCCCAGGATGTTATCACCCAGAACGCCTAACTCTTCAGCCTGCTGGATGGCAAGGCGTATCGTCTTCACGGCAAGGGGGTACTCGGCCCGGACATATATGTAGCCTTCCGCCGGGCTGACCCCCTGCGATATGGCGTAGGCGCCGATGATTATTCCTTCCAGCACGGAGTGGGGATTGCCTTCCATGATCGAGCGGTCCATGAACGCTCCGGGGTCGCCCTCATCGCCGTTGCAGATGACGTAACGCATGGAACGGTCTATAACCTTCCGGCAGAAGTCCCACTTCCGACCGGTGGGGAAACCCGCCCCGCCGCGGCCCCTTAGCCCGGAACGTATTATTTGGTCGATGACCTCTTCCGGGTTCATTGCCAGCACCTTTACGAGGGCCGCGTATCCGCCCCCCGCGATGTAGTCCTCGATGCTGTTGGGGTCGATCCTGCCGTTATCGCCCAGGACGATCCGCATCTGCCTTGCATAGAACGGAATATCAGCGTAGTGCGCTATCTTCCGGCCGGTTTCCGGGTCGGTATAAAGCAGCCGTTCGACCGGTTTGTCCTCGATGACGGTGTTCTGAATGATATCGTGTATGTCCTGTTCCCGGTTTTCCCGGCCCACCCTGTGGTAAAAGATGCTCTGAGGGTCGATGGTCACCACCGGCCCTTTTTCGCAAAAACCGTGACACCCGCTGACCTTAAGCTCAACCTTCGCCCTGAGTCTGCTTCTGCGGAGTTCCCTGGCCAGCGACCGGGCCAGCTCAACACTTCCGTTGGCCCTGCACCCCGTACCGCCGCAAACCGTGATTCTAAGCTGATTGGAATCACGTTGCGCCCGTATATCTTCGCGAAGGGTTTCCAGCGCTTTAATCGATGTGATTCTTTTCATAATCATACCCATCGGCGGCGTGCTTCCTGCCGGCTGCGGAATAGATAAATGGCCTGTCCAAGCCCGTGATCGTGCCGGACGGTCTTCCCAGCCGGCCGAAATCCACCGGCATCTTAAAGATTCTCTTAATTCTCAAAATCCTCTTCAGCGGTTTGCTGTCCAGTGAATTCAATGCAAGTTCCGTTATTTTCGATGGGGCCATACCGCCATAGATCTTGTCATCCACCACCACTACCGGGGCCAGTGAACATGATCCTACACAGGCCACGCGTTCCAGGCTGAACATGCCGTCCGGGGTGGTTTCGCCGGGCTTTATCACAAGCTCTTTCTTCATCGCGTCCATTATGGCCTTTCCCCCGCGCACATGACACGCGGTTCCCTGGCAGACCTTGACCTTATGCTTGCCCTGGCATGTAAGATGGAACTGGGCATAGAAGGTCGCCACGCCGTAAGCCGTACTCGGCGGGAGGCCCAGGTGATCGGCCACCGCAAGGAGCACCTCGCGGGACAGGTAACCGAAGGCTTCCTGGGCTTCCTGGATGATGGGTATAAGTAAACTGCGGCTTTTCTCATGGCGGGAGAGTATCTCGTGTAATAACTCCTGACTTTGAGTGTCCATTCCCGTCCCTCCCTGAACTTGTCGGCGTGCAGTCCCTTTATTACGGGCGAGCGAAAGGGTAGTTAAATCTTTTTCCCGCTACCCATCTGTTTATACACGTACATTTCGTCATTTATCGCCTTATCTCCTCTTTTTACGACAAAATGTTTGATTCTCAATTGCTGACCATTTAACGAATAAATAAGAATACCAATGATTAGCACTTAATTAGGTGGTTGCGGTAATTAGTTAATGTGATTGCAAACGGGCTCCTATGCTTGACACTACTCCCTTCCAGCCGTATACTAACGACAATAATTGACAGGAAAGGTTTGAAAACGTGACAGGTAAAGGGTCTTTGCTGGATCGGGCGCGTGTGCCTCATCGGAATTGAAGGTTTACTTATGGAAATATGTATTGATGAAAGTAAGCTCAAGGAATTAATGAAACAGGCCTTGGTAGAGGTACTCGAAGATCGTAGAGAGGTAATCTACGAAATACTATCCGAGGCGATCGAGGATATCGCATTGGCTCATGCCATCAAGGATGAAGAGGCTACCGAATCGGTAGATAAACAGAAGATACTGGATATTCTCCAGGGCGGTCAGGGATGAAGGTCGAATTCAAAGCCAGTTTTACCAGAGACCTGAAGCGAATCAAAGATAAGGGATTCTGAGGCAAGCTCGGAAAGTAGTCGAAGGCGTCGAATCGGTTCAATCTTTTTCTGAGATACCAAATCTCAAGAAGCTTAGAGTGGAAGGCCGTTACTTTCGAGTAAGGATCGGTGACTATAAGCCACAATGCCGCATCGGCCTGCCCTTACCAGCCGGTTCTCGCGGCTCTTCGCCGTCTGCGCCGGAAACTCTTTCTTCGCTTCGCTGCAAAGGCGTGTGGTAGCAGGCGCATTAAGGAAGGCGTAACAGTCCGCTACCCACTTGGCGTAGAAAAGGAATATACTGGGGTTTACATCGAATCTTTTCGCTGAAGAAACCCTTCTTGGGTAAAGAATATGAAAAGGGTGATTTGATGGCTATTTATGACAAGCCAGTGCGACTGTTTTCAGCCGGCTTTAGCCGGTGGTCGTTGAGTATATTAATTATGTTATAAATATGGATTACAGCGTAAGAGGAGAGAGGATTATGAAAATTGACTGCTATCTATCTCCGGACTGCGGTTCGGAAGAAGCTTTGCGCGAAAATATCACCCGTGCGTTGGCCATTGAAAAGGTCGAAGCGGAGGTGAATTTTCACAGGATTGATGACGAAAAGGCTGTGGCTCTTGGACTGACAGGATCGCCTTCGGTATTTATTAACGAAAAGGAACTACAGCCTCAGGGGTCGGCCAGGTTTTCCTGAAGGATGTTCAGCAATGGGTCTGGAAGGCTCACTAATGTACCCACAGTGGAAACGATTCAAGCGGCAATTAAAGACATTGAAATTCGCAAATGTCCCCATCTGTTAAAGGTCTGCATTAGAAGTCTCATGCGGCTGCAACGCCCCGGTTGAGGATGGAACGTCCTTGTTATCGTTAAAAACTTGTGCTATCATCGTTAACTAAACGGATTTACTTTTAGAAAATTCTATATCAGGTTTTCAGAGGTGGGGAAGATGAGTAGGAAGAAAATAAAGAGACAGGAGCCGAAGCCTGTGAGCAGGGCGCTTGTCGGCGGTATTCTGGTTTTCTGTTTCGCGCTTCTGGCCACGGTCGGTTACGGCGCATACAAGCAGGAAATGGCCGATCAGCGTGTGGCGCAAACAACACCGGCGGGCGATACCGCAAAGCAGTCGGACAGCGGGCAGGATAAGCCCGCGGCGGACGGGAATTCGACCGCGAAGGAAGAAGTGTATAATGATACCAACGCGACGGAAGGCGGCGGGGAAAAGGAGAGCCCGGAACAGACCCCGTCAACGGCCGTAAACGAGGGGACCACTACAACGAAGGAGGATAACATGGATCAGACCGAGAGCAGCACGGCAAATACGGAAACCGAACGCGTGACTATTTCCACTGCCAAGGGCGAAATCGAGCTGGAGCTGTATCCGAAGCTTATGCCGATCACGGTGGCGAATTTTGAGAAGCTTATCAGCCAGAAGTTTTACGATGGATTGACCTTCCACCGGGTAGAAGACTGGGTCATCCAGGGCGGCGATCCGGAAGGCAACGGCACCGGCGGCCCGGGTTGGAGCATCAAGCTCGAAACCAGCCCCGCGCTTAAGAACGTAAGGGGGGCGCTGGCCATGGCGCGTTCGCGCGACCCGAATTCCGCGGGATCGCAGTTCTATATTTTAAAGACCGACGCGACGTGGCTTGACGGCCAATACGCCGTTTTCGGGAAAGTAACCAAAGGGATGGATATCGTAGACAAGATTGCGATCGGCGATAAGATGCAGCAGGTGCAGCTGGAAAAGTAAACGGCGCTTGATTCCTTTTAAAAAAGAGAAGCGGACGGGCAAGAACGACGTCCGCTTTATATTTCCCAGGCTTTATATTTGGTTCTTGTTCGTCCGGGTCAGGCCTTATTATTCAAAACGCAAGGCCTCGATGGGGTCGGCGTTGGCGGCCTTACGGGCCGGATAATAACCGAAGAAGATGCCCACCAGGGCGGCAAAACCGATGGACAGCAAAACAGAACCGGGTGAAATCACCGTGGACCAGCCCGCCACCCGGGAGACGACTTTGCTCCCGGCAATCCCGAAACCCATGCCAAGGAAACCTCCGGCAAGGCTGAGCACGAGGGCTTCGATCAGGAACTGTCCCAGGATGGCGCCGCCGGTGGCTCCTACAGCCATACGGATGCCGATTTCTTTGGTGCGCTCGGTCACCGATACCAGCATGATGTTCATGATCCCGATGCCGCCGACCAGTAAAGACACCGCCGCCACGCTGGCCAGCAGAAGGGTCAGGATTTTGGTCGTATCGGCGACGGTCTCCATGACGGCGGTCATGTTCTGCACGCTGAAGTCGTCATCCTGTTGGTCTCCGAGACGGTGCCTTTGTCTTAAGAGCTGGGTAACCTCGTCCTGAACCGTTGCCAGGCTCATCTCATCGCGGGCCTGGACGTTAATCAGCCGGACGGACCTGTCACCCGAGAAGCGCACCTGTGCTGTTGTAACGGGTATGTAGACGGTGTCGTCCTGATCGGCCCCCCCTATGCCGCTCCCCTGAGGAGCAATAACACCGACAACCGTAAAATCAAGGTTGTTCAGGTGGACGGAAGCCCCGATCGGGTTGGACCCGGGAGAGAAAAGGCTGTCGACGACCGTGGGGCCCAGGACGGCCACCAGGGCCGCCCGGTCGACATCGTCGTCGGTAAAAAAGGAACCTGATTCTACAGCCAGGTTTCTGATAGCTTTGTAGGAACCGGTTGTCCCTACCGCGGTTGTCGTCCACGTCTGGCTGCCGGCCACGGCGGTGACTCTCTGACTCAATTCCGGCGCCACGTTTTCAACCAGGGGCAGGTCTGCTATCGCCCGGTTATCGTCGAGGGTGAGGCTGTTGACAGACCCGCCTGCGCCGCGGACGGCGCCGAGTGCCATCCCCGGCCTGACAACCAGGAGGTTGGAACCCATGCTGGCGATTCGGGAAGTAATCTGCTTTGAAGCCCCTTGACCCACGCTGATCATGATGATTACGGCCGACACGCCGATGATGATGCCCAGCATGGTCAACAGGGAACGCATTTTGTTGGTAAGGAGTCCTCGCCAGGCGACCGTGAATGCTGAACGGAGGTTCATATAACACCTTCTTCCCGCGGCATGGCCGACAGCTCTTGTTCCGCCGATCGCGGTTGTTCGATGATACCGTCATCAACCACCGTACCGTCTCGCAGGCGTACGACCCTCTGGCAATACTCCGCGATATCGTGTTCGTGGGTGACGATAATAATGGTGATTCCCCGTTCGGCGTGAAGACGCTGCAGCAGGGCCATAACCTCGATGCTGGTTATGGTATCGAGGGCTCCGGTTGGTTCGTCAAGCAGTATTATCGCCGGCTCGTTGATCAGGGCGCGGGCGATCGCGACCCGCTGCTGTTGACCTCCCGAAAGCTGGGTGGGCAGGTGCGACTCTCTTCCCTGTAATCCTACCTGCTGCAGCGCGCTCCGGGCCCTGGTGATCATTTCCTTCCTCGGAACGCCGGTGTAGACCAACGGAAGGCATACATTTTCCCATGCCGCGGTGTTTTTTAGAAGATTAAAACTCTGGAACACAAAGCCGATCTGACGATTGCGGATATAGGCCAGACTATCCCGGTCCAACAGGCTTACATCACGGCCGTTCAATAAATAACGGCCGCTTGTAGGGCGGTCGAGACACCCCAGGATATGCATGAGGGTTGATTTACCCGAACCCGAGGTTCCCATAATTGCCGCCATTTGGCCCGGTTTAACAGTCAGATCTAACTCTTTCAAAGCCGGCACCTTTGTATCACCGGTTATATAGATTTTAGTCACTTTGTCGACCTTTATCACAGGATCGGTCATGATCAGTCGGGCCTCCCCATCCTGAACATCATCTGCCCTTGTTGCTGTTGCGACCTGTTGGATGAACCACTGCTTGTCGCACCGCTGGTCGCAGCCCGGTTTCCTGTAGCGGCATTTCCAATGATTACTTGCTCGCCTACCTTTAAACCGCTTTGGACCTCCATATTGCGCTCGTCGCTCAAACCGGTGACAACCCGCCGGGCTTCCGGTTGACCGTCCTTTAAGACAAATACCAAAGACATGCCGGTATTCTCCGGGGTTGGTGCGGTTGTTCCGTCGCTGCGGCTGTCGGACGACTGTGGGGTGTTTTCGCCGTTCCCGCTTGTCGAAGGTGTTCCTTTCACTCGCAAATTACCGGCTCGCGTTTCGACGCCGGTCGTGCCGGCGGTACGGGCCAGGTTCCGGTTACCGGCGGCAAAGGTTACCGCCGCGCGGGGCACGGTTATTACGCCGTCTTTTTGCGCCACAATTATCTCAACGCTTGCCGACATGCCGCCTTTAAGGGAAGTGTCGGGATCGATCAGGGATATGATGACGTCGTACAACTGTACATTTGATACCGTTGTCGCTTCGGCGGATATGGAAGATACCTTCCCGTTAAAGCTTTTATCCGGAAAGGCGTTTACGGTGAATGTCGCCGGCTGACCGGTCTTGACTTTGCCGATATCCGCTTCATTAACCTGAGCTTTTACCTGCAATTCGGGCGTAATCAGGGCGATGAAACTGTTGGCGATGTCATTGTCGTTGCTGCTGTTGCCGCCGCCGCTGGTGCGTTGGCCGACCTCCCCCCTGACGGCGCTGATGATCCCGTCAAAGGGAGCCCGAAGGTCGGCGGAATCCAAATTGTTCCGGGCGAGCGTAAGCTCCGCTTCTGCCGAATCGACCTGGGCTTTCGCGGCGGCTATATCTTCCGCGCCGGCGCCCTCTTCAAGCGTTTCCAGGTCCGCTTGCGCCTGCTGGAGTTTGACGAGGGCGGTATCCCGGTCGGAGATGGATTTATCCAAATCCATCTGGGCCAGCGCCTTTCCGTCAAAAAGGATCTGGTTTCGCTTTAAGGCGGCTTCCGCGCTATTGTATGCGATCTGAGCCTGGGCCAGACTTGCCTTTGATTGAGCAAGCTGGGAAGCCGTAGGTTCGTCTTGCAACTGGCGCAGCTTTGCCTCCGCGGAGTTCAAAGCGGCCCGGGCCTTTATCAACTGCACTTCCAGGTCGGCGGTGTCGAGAGAGGCCAGGACTTGTCCGGCCTTCACCCGGTCGCCGGCTTTAACGTTCACCTTCTTGATTTCGCCGCTGTTCTTGAAGTCCAGACCCGTGCTCTTAACCGCACTGACCATTCCTGTTGCGCTGATGGCGTTGATAATACTGCCCTGCATTACAGGCATGGATATGTACCGTGGCTGGTCCTGACGCCCGTGCCACCACCAGTAACCGATCCCGGCCACAATTATCACCAATGATCCCAGGAGCAGGAATAATCCTTTGCGCCTGTTTGGGAGTTTTATCTCGGAAACTGCTTCCATAACCGACCTCCACTGAAATAGTACTTGGTCCCGGGTCCAATCCGTCGCTATTCTCGATTATGGCTACTTCCAGCGCTCAGGTTTTAAACTCGCCGTTAAATTGCAGAGGTGCAAGCCGGCTAATAGATACCGTTTCTTTCACCCGGTGTAATTGCTCACTGAGTGCCGGATGAATCAAGCCCTGAAACCCGTGCCCGAATAGTTAACTTCCGCTGGCGGGTTACCTTCTCAAGCGGCCCAGGGTTTTTGGAAAGTCATTACCGAATAAGCGTGGTTGCGGACCATTTCCTCAATCGTCTCTTGGGCCTTGGCCACTTCAATTTCCGCGGCTATCACTTCGGCGTTTGTAATCATACCGGCGTCATATTTAAGCTTTGCAATCCGCAGGTTATCCTGAGCCGTTTTTAAAGATACCAGATCTACGGCATAGCTTTCTTCCTGGTTTTTGATCTGGTAATAGAGGTTGCGAATAGATTTGTCCAGGGATTCCTTAGCGTCGGCGGCGCTGAGTTCCGCCTGATCGACCGCTATTTGCCTTTCCGTATAAGTGGTATACGAACCGTTAAAAAACATCATATCGGCCGCCCATTCCGCCTTTGTTATATTTTGTAGGGCTTCCCAGACGTCGGGACTGTTCTCAACAGCCTTTTCAACCTCGTAATCAAGGCTGGTTATGTTTAAAGGTTCAAAGACCGGAGTATCGGTCAGTTGCAGCCGTTCGTCCGGGTGCAGTCCAAGCAACTGGTTGAAGTTAGTGTATGCGGTATCGAGGGCGTTCCGAGCGGTGACCAAACTGCTTTGCGCCTGCTGCCAGGCAGCTTCAGCCGTAGCCAGGTCAGGCGGAGAAACGGTTCCCGCCCTGACTCCGGTGCGGGTATCCTGTAACTTTGTTAACGATTGCCGGTTGAGTTTTTGCTGTAGGTCCAGCTTCATTTGGGCTGTCTGCACGTCCCAGAAGCTTTTATACACACTCATCACCACACTGTCCCGGGTTGTGCCTAAGGTTTTTTCACTTTTTCGCCAGTTAAGATCGGCGGTCAGCAGCTTGTTCCAGTTGGATTCAAAATCGGCGTCGTATTCACTTCCCTCCACTGGGATAAAGCTGACTGCGGCACTTGCGTCGTCGCGCTGGGCCTTCGCGATGTCAATATTGCCCTGGGCTTTGATAAGACTGCTGCTGTTCTTGAGAGACAGGCCGATCGCCTGTTCCAGGGTCATGGTTTTATCCTCCGGTTCTGCGAATGTTGCCGATACAGATAACCCTAAAACGAAGATTAGGGTCAGTAATGAGATAATCAGTTTTCGCATCCAATTCCTCCCAATAACCGATTTGTGATGAACGGTATTAGAGGGCGTCTCGGTCTAATCCCCTTTATGCCGGAGTGTATGATGGACTTTTTGAAAGCACCTCCTTTTCCTATGGTAATAACGTGGTTTTTTTGCTTCCCTTCCTGATGCCTTAGATTCTACCAAATAATTGTGAACAAACTGTTAACAAAACATGGAGAGTTTGTGAACTAACGCACCGTTGGCCTTCCGTGGATCATTTACTTCTATTTAATTGAACCCGGGACCGTTTAAGAATTTATTTTACAGGAAAGTCGAAAGCTGACAGCGAATCATGAAAATAAACACAAGACATCGGGATTTTAATTTAATTCTTGGCGGTATTCCAGCCGGTTGAACATCTGTCACAAGGAGGATCCTGATGCGTGTAATCACGTTTTTCGCAGCGGCCTTACTTGTATTAGTTGCGGCCGCAGGCGTCGCTCAAGCCGCGCCCGCCGTTGTTCTGGATGGAAAGCAATTATCTTTCGATGTCCCTCCGGAAATTCTGCAGGGACGGGTTCTTGTCCCCATGAGGGCGCTTTTCGAGGCTGTCGATGCGGAGGTGCAGTGGGATGGCGATACCGGTACGGTTACGGCCAGGAAAGGCGATATAGAGATCGTTCTGGTCGTGGGCGGCCAGGTGTCCAAGAACGGCGCCCCGGTTGATTTGGACGTTCCGGCCGTTATTAAAAACGGCCGCACCATGGTCCCCCTGCGGTTTGTGGGTGAGGCTTTGGACTGCCGGGTGGACTGGGTTCAGTCTTCCCGGACGGTATATGTCGAGAGCGCCGGTGTTCCCGTATCGACCGGACCGCCGGCAGTGCCCGCGGGGAAACTGAGCGTCGTCAAAAAAGGTTGGACGCTCGGGCCACGGGATTTGAACTATTATCACGTAACGTATGGGATAGAAATAACCAACCTCGACACCGTTTCGGCGGCGGATTATATTGATGTCGTGGTCCGGTTTTCTAATGCTGAAGGCAACATTATCAAAACAATAACCGATCAGATATCCTATATTCCGCCGGAAAAAACCGTCTATGCGGGAGACAAGGTCTTTCTTTCGGTCCCGCCTTCGTCTATGAGTGTTGAAGTTTCCGAAACCGCCTGGGATGAAATGGGCAGGCAGATCCCTCTCTTTAAGTTTTATGATTTGCAGTATACTTCGGACGGAAGCTCCTTGTACGACGGAGAAGTCACCGGGATAATTAATAACCCATATAACCAAACATTAAAAAATGTCATGGTCACCTATGCTCTTTATGACGCAAACGAAGAGATAATAGGGGGAGGGTATACTTTTGTGAATCTTTTACCTGGAGGCGGGACAAGCAGTTTTTCTAATTACATTCGGGGAGGATTGACAGTTTCGAAGATAAAGGCATACGCCGTCGTCCCGTTGCCGGTGGATCCTCATCTATCAGTTAACAGTTGATCGTATTATTAATTCAGAACACTGAAATCCGGTTTCTACAGGCCGAAGACAGTTGTTACTAAGATTTAAATAATTACATAATTTACCGGTAAATAATATTGACTTATCATCCGTTTATTGTTAAGATTATATTGTATAAACGGCCTTAACAGTTGTTGAAAAGAATGCTTGGTTTTCCTAAATTATAACAAAGAGAGGTTGTTGCTTACCTACTTAAAATTAATAACTTAATATGCTTTTTAAAATCGCTGAGTTCCCGTATGGGAAACGGGGGAACCGATTTTCCGGGGTGAATCCCGGCACTCAGGAGTTTATGAGCTTTATCTGGCAGCTTGATTGTACGCTGAATCATCTGTAGCAAACGCCAGGTAATTATTCGTTGAGTGTTGGGTAGGGTTATTCTTTCAACCCGAATCCGTCAGCTAACTTCGTAAGCGTTGAAAGATGGGAAGCGTTACGCTTTGCGTATGTTTAGCCCCGGAATGCCTATGGCTTAGTCCGGGGCTGTTTATTTTCAGGAAAAACTATCAGAGGAGGGATGTAAACCATGTCTATACCTTTCAAGAAAGACTGGACGGAAAACGAAGGGGGGAAAAGGGCCTACGCTCTTATGCGGGCGGCCGAATTGAAAGAAACGATAAGCGATTACCTGGAAAAGAAGGATGAAATAAAAACAGGGTTTGATATGAAGAGGACCATCGAGGCTAATAAAAACAGACTACTCGAACTCTTCAACGCCACGGAAGACAACTGGAACGATTGGCGCTGGCAGTTGCGCAACCGGATAAACGACGTCGAGACCCTGGCCGTATTGCTGGGGCTTAGCGACGAGCACTGCGATCAAATCAGGACTGTAGGGATCCGGTTCCGTTGGTCTATTTCCCCTTACTTTACCTCGTTGATCGAACCGGGGAGGACTGACGATCCGATAATGCGCCAGTCTGTTCCCTCCATAGACGAGATGGATGAAACCGGTTACGAAGACCCCATGGCCGAGGAGTTGACGTCGCCGGCGCCCTGCATAACCAGACGTTACCCTGACCGCCTGATAATAAACGTCACGAATCAGTGCGCCATGTATTGCAGGCACTGCCAGAGACGCAGGAATATCGGGGAGGTCGACAGGCACGAGCCGCATCACAAACTGGTTGCGGCGCTGGAATACGTCCGCGGGCACAAGGAGATCCGTGACGTTTTACTCACGGGCGGTGACGCGCTGCTTTTGAGCGACAGGAAAATAGCATGGCTGCTGAGTGAACTGGACAGCATCAAGCACGTGGAAATTAAGCGCA
This sequence comes from Bacillota bacterium, assembly GCA_040755295.1. Lineage (NCBI taxonomy): Bacteria > Bacillati > Bacillota > Bacillota bacterium. Next base: position 141,950 of record JBFMBK010000005.1, read on the forward strand.
TAGGCACCAGAACCATCGTTACATTACCGCAGCGGATTACGCCGGAACTTTGCGCGGTGCTGCGAAAGCACCCGCCGGTTTACATAAATACGCAGTTTAACCACCCGCGGGCCGTCACGCCGGAGAGCAAAGAGGCCTGTGACCGGTTGACGGAGGCCGGTGTAATTCTGGGGAATCAGTCCGTCCTGCTGAAGGGCGTCAATAATGACCCCCACGTGATGAAAAAACTCAACCAGGAGCTTCTGAAAATAAGAGTCCGTCCTTATTACATCTTCCACGCCAAACCGGTAAAAGGGACGCGCCATTTCATCACGACCCTGAACGAGGGCCTGGAAATAATGGATAAACTGCGCGGTCATACCTCCGGCCTTGCTGTACCGACCTACATTATTAATGCTCCTAACGGCCGGGGGAAGGTTCCGGTGCTTCCTAATTATATCCTGCGCAACGACGGGGACTCGGTCAGGCTGAGAAACTGGGAACACCGTGAAATCGAATGCACTATCATTCCGGAGGATGACGGAACGACAATATAGCCGGCATCTTTGAGTTCTAAAAGGGAGGGGAGTCTTGTTTTTCGCACCCGGTCGGGGTAAAGGCACCCTCCCTCAGGCAAACCTCTGTTGCTTCCACCCGAAGTGCGCCGGCATTCGCATGTATGCACGCTATCCTTCCTTGTACCATAGTTTTTTGCCTTTTACAAACTCTTCGGCGCCCTGTTTTCTTATCTTTTTCAGGTTTTCAATATGGGCGACACCGTGCGACGGTTTTAAGAAGTCAAGCTTATTGCAGGTTTCAAATTCGGCGCATTCCCAGCAGCCTTCGATGGCTTTCTTTTCGCAGCACTTTCGCATTTTACAGAAGGGCGGACCCCCGCCGCCCCTGCAGGCTCTTTTGCAGCGGAATTTTACCATCGCGCCGAGCACTTCGTAACAATCCGTGTACCTTTCAAACACCTTAAAGAACGAAAAAGTCGACATAAATTCCGCTGTTTTATCGAACCTTATCTGCCGGAGTTCTTTTCTGAGGTCCCTCGCCAGGTCGGCGATCCTGCCGGTATGGTTGGGACAATCGCCGCAGTAAAGGCCGCAATACGCGATTAAGCCCGCACTTTCTTTATCCATTGTTTCTCCCCTATTCTTACAACATTGAATTTCATTACGGACATCGCCAGCGCTAATCATTTATTCAAGCGTGAACCCCCGCATCTCCTCCTTTACAGGGTGGAAAACCCGGCGTTTCTTTCTGCCGATGGTATCCGGCGGTTAAATACGTCCGGGGCGCGTTCGTTGAGGGATTCGGGCAGGCCGTTTGGGGTTGTCTGGTGTATGTCGGACAGGTGAATTCTTCTTTATGCGGTTCAATTTTCCTGCCGTTTTAATAAAAATGGGTGTTTAGAAGGGTGCCCGGGCAAAAAATTCTAATTAATACTTGATGGCGATAAATATTAAAAATATTATATATATAACCATATATATATAATCCTATAAAGAGCAAAAAAGGAGGTAAAACATGTCGCTAAAACACGCGCTGCTGGGATTTTTAAACTACAAGGGAATGACCGGTTACGATCTTAAGCAATGTTTCGATCAGTCTATCAAGTACTTCTGGAATGCAAACCTGAGCCAGATATACCCTACGCTGAACCAGATGGAGCAGGAGGGCCTGCTCTCGATGCGGGTGGAGTACCAGGAGAACCGCCCGAATCGAAAGGTTTATCATATTACCGGTGCGGGGCGCAAAGAGCTGCAGCGGTGGCTTCGGGAACCGGCGGAGCCGTCGCCGCTGAGACTGGCTTTTCTGATTAAGGTCTTCTTCGGGGGCAATCTGCGCAAGGAAGAGATAATTACCCTTCTGCGCCATGACCTGGAATCCCACCGGAAGGTGCTGAGCATGTATGAAGGGTCCGTAAAACAGGCGTTGGCGGAAAGGATTGAAGAGACGGGACAGAGGCGCGAAGGTTTTTTCTGGGGCCTGCCGCTTGAGATGGGCATCAAGAACGAGAGGGCGTGGGTGCAGTGGCTGGAAGAGACCATAAAAAAGGTTGAGCCGGGCGTGAAGCGGTCCGGCAGGATTGTATAACACCTTAGACTCAGCAAATGCTCGACACCTGTCTAGTTGACCCCGAAGTGTACTCCGCGGATTTGTTTTCAGCATCTGGTTTCAGCATCTGGTTTCAGAAGTGGTACCCGGCATATTATTCGGCTGACATTGATAGATAAGGCCTGTGAACCTTCCCCTGCCAGCAGTGCAATGGATGTTGATATGATGAGAAATAACTTTATTGTACGGTTGAATGGGGTTCCGACCTTCGCTTCCTACGACGTTTTTATTTTCCCGCTTCGCGCCAGATGCGGCAGAAGGTACAGACCGGCGCCGAGGACGGCAGCCCGCAGACGCTGCAGGCTTTAAGCGGCGGGCGGGAGGTATCCTCCTTGAACCGATTGGCGTTTTTTATGTAACCTTCATAGAAAACGCGCTTTGTCCCGGGTGATTCCTTTTCAAGGTTGTTCAGCATCGTTTTGTACCGCTTGAATTTGGCTTCGGCGGCGTACGGGCAGCTTTCCGAGACAGGTCGTATCCCGTGAAGTCCTGCGAACGTGGAGATTTCTTCCTCCGTTTGCATAGCTAGGGGTTTGATCTTCATCGCGAAACCGTTTTCGGCGGGGAGGACGGGAAGTCCTTTAGCAAGGTGATGGAGGTCCCACCGCCGGAGGTTGGCAAAAAGGGCGGCCGCAAGGTCGTCTAGGTTGTGCCCGGTGGCCAGGGCCGCCGCCGCGGACGCCAGGGCGTATTCATTCATGATATGGCGTTTGGTCACGCCGCAGACGGCGCACAGCCGGGGATAGCGGCCGGCTATTTGAGGGATCGTCATTCCGAACGCCGCTTCAAGGCTGAAGACCCTCAGCGGTATACCGCGTTCCGCGCAAAAATCGTCACAGGCTTTCCTGGAAGCAGGCGAAAAATGCCCTTCGGTGATCCCGAGGTCGATAAACAGACCTTCCACCCGGTACCCCAGACGGCTGAGCACGACAGTGGTAACCAGGGAGTCCTTTCCGCCCGAAAGCGCCGCCATAACAGGGGCTTCAGGAGGGAGCATCCGGTATCTCGTTATGGTGTGTGCCACTTGTCGCAGGAAAAAGGCGTCAAAATGCTTTTCGCAAAACGCGGCGTTATGCGCGGGGAATTTAACAAAAGCCTCTTCTTTACAGACGCGGCATTTCATGAGACATACCCCCGGTGCCGGTTACTTACATACTAACTTTACACGCTGTCCGTCGCCTTTTCAATTACAAATCGCTGCTTTTCCTAACAACAACCGTACAGAACAAGATTCGCCCTGCGGCGAGGAATCCCGCTGTATTGGATCGACGGAGATGTTCATCAATAAAGTTCCTGTTTGGGATGAGCCGGGGCATTATGATTAGACGATATTATGGCGAAGAAAGTTTAATTGTGGCAAATGAAGACAGTTACAGGAAATCGCAAATAATGGCTGGAAATGCTACAGCCCCTTTGAATAATTATGGGTGCCCCGGTTTTATAAAGAGCTAGGGATTATAGCGTCGTCTGTGTGACGGCACACTTGGTACGAAAGTTGCATAGTCTAGGGCTGAACCGGGGCAATCCCAATTATTACCGCTGTTTAACAATCACCGCTTCTTTGATCTTTAACGCAGATCGGTGCAATCCACCGCAAGCCTTTTAACAGAATAATAAGGAGCCCTTGAACGTTCGACCTTGTCTTGCTGCTGCTGCATTAAATCGTGGAGCGTTACCGAGGACAGCACACTCCAAAAGGCGTCGTTGGCTTCCTGCCACAGGTCGCGTACGGCGCAACAATCGGCCCTTTGGCACAGCGCTTGATTTTCAAGACAGTCAATGAAAGCGATTCTAGCGCCGAGAGCCTTAACAATTTCGTTGATTCGGATTTCCGAGGCACTCCTATTTAAAAAAAATCCGCCGCGCGAGCCACGCACGCTCCTCAGCATCCCGGCTCCTTTCAAAAGTAAGACGAGTTGCTCGAGGTATTGTTCGGATATCCCCTGCCGGCGCGCGACGTCTTTAAGGCTTACGGGACGCTCCGAACCGTTTTCTGCGATGTCCATCAGCGCCCTGACCCCGTAGCGAACCCTTGTTGAAATTTTCATCTGCTTCCTCCCCGGATTTACCGGAAGAGCACCCTAAAGTTGTTCACTCAAACTCAACAACGAATGAAAGGAAAGAACCTATGTCAATATATAACTAATATTATTAAATTAGTAGCTATTATAAATTGTAAAAATATTGTTGTCAACTGTCTAAATTACGTTAATCTGAAATTATTTTGGTAAAATGTATCACGTTTTTAGGGAAATGTCAAATAAAGTCTAAGGGGGACATTTCGCACAGATCGACCGGAAGAGGGTGGTGCTAAGATAGCGATCACCACGGTCGGGCAGAATCACAACGACCGTACCGGAAGTCATTTCGCGGGCGATACGCAGCGCGCCGGCCACCGCCGCGCCGCTCGACATGCCGACAAAGACCCCTTCTTTCACGGCAAGCAGCCGTGTGGTTTCAAAGGCTTCGCCGTCCTCAACCGTGACCTTTCCGTCGAGCTCTTTTGGGTTGTAAATCGCAGGGACGATGGCTTCTTCCATGTTCTTTAGCCCCTGTATCGCGTGCCCCTTCGTAGGTTCCACCCCGATAATCCTAATCCCGGGTTTTGCTTTTCTGAGATACCTGCCGGTTCCGATTAGTGTTCCGGTGGTTCCCATACCGGCGACGAACACATCGACCTCTCCCCCGGTCTGAGCAAAGATTTCGGGGCCCGTGGTTTCGTAATGCGAGAGCACGTTGTTCTTGTTGGCGAACTGGTTGGGCATGTAATACCTGTCCGGCTCATTATCCAGAAGGTTTTGCGCCCTCTTGATGGCGCCGTCTGTGCTCTCCCGCGCAGGGGTGAGCACAACCTCCGCGCCGAAGGCCTGGAGGGTGCGTTGTCTTTCCACGCTGACGCATTCCGGCATGAAGAGCTTGACCCTGTACCCCTTAGCAGCTCCGATCATGGCAAGGGCGATTCCCGTATTTCCCGAGGTGGACTCAAGTATTATCTTGTCCCCGGTTAACTCCCCGGACTCCTCGGCTTTCTTGATCATGTAGTATGCTGGGCGGTCCTTGACTGAACCACCCGGGTTGTTGCCTTCAAGTTTCCCGAATACCCTTACGTTTTTATTGCCGTTAAGGTTAGTCAGTCCGACAATCGGCGTGTTACCAATGGTTAATAGAATGCTCACCTTGGCTTTACCTCCAGGAATTCTGTTCTTGCCCTCTACTCCGGTTACTACCTACCGGCTACCGACCTTTCGTTACTACCTCCACCGTGTCGCCGACCTGAACCGGACCGGTTTCGAGCACCTTCACAAAAATGCCCTCGCGCGGCATCACGCAGTCCCCGGCCTGGCGGCGAATGGCGCAGGCGGAGTGGCACTCCTTGCCGATTTGGGTTATTTCCCCCAAAGCGGCGCCGATCTGCAGCACGGTGCCAACCGGCAGGTGCATCAGGCCCAGTCCGCGGGTGGTGATGTTTTCCGCAAAATCACCCGGTCCGACATCTAGACCTTTCGCCCGCATCTTTTCTATGCTTTCAAGAGCGAGAAGGCTCACCTGGCGATGCCAGGTACCGGTGTGGGCGTCACCCTCCAGGCCGTGGCCGGTTATAAGCAAGCCCCTGCCGATGTTTTTCTTGCGCTCGCCCTTATGCTCACTGCGGCAAACCGCTACAACCTGTCCCTTCTTGTCGGCTTCAGCGCCCCAAGCTCCCAAAGTCTTTTTCACCTCCCACGGTGGTGTGTCCTGTATCGGTCGATCATGACGGTCGCGAGCAGAGCCATGTTCTTTTAACATAACCGCGGACCGGGTTTCTGTCAACTAGGTCACATTAACCGCAACGACACAGGGCACACGGAGGGGATAAAAAGTTACGGTCACGAGTCACAAGTCACAGGTTAAGTCCCCGGTCCTCAGTCCTGAGTCCTGAGTCAAACGGCGGTCCGGAATCCAAAATTCTATATTCGACTGCTGGCTACTGACTACTATGCTCTTTTGAAGCCTTGGCGTTTTGGCAGTTAAAAATGGCTTACAAACGGCTTACGGCGGGGCGCAGAGCCCTGGCGGCGTTGAGAACGGCCAGCAGCGCGACCCCCACGTCGGCAAAGACCGCTCCCCAGATGGTGGCGATTCCGGCGGCGCCGAGGATCAGGAAAAAAGACTTGGTTCCCAGGGTGAGGGCGATGTTCTGGACGACAATCCTTTTGGTCCCGCGGGCGATCTCAATGGCCGCGACCAGTTTGCCGGGGCGGTCGTCAGTGATTACGATGTCCGCGGCTTCGATGGCGGCGTCGGAGCCGAGACCGCCCATGGCCGCGCCTACGGCAGCCCGGGCAATAACAGGGGCGTCGTTGATGCCGTCACCGACAAACAACAACTTTTCCCGTCGCTGGTCTTTAAGGGCGGCCTGAAGTTCTTCGAGTTTTTCCACCTTGTCTTCCGGCAAAAGCCGGGCGAAACAAGTGTCAACCCCTAGGGCGGCGGCCACTCGACGCGCGGAGGTGGCGTCGTCGCCGGTCAGCATCACCGTTTTCTTTATCCCCAATCTTTTTAACGCGGCGATGGTTTCCGCAGCGTCCTCCTTGACTTCGTCGGAAATAACTATATGCCCGGCCAATGCGCCGTCCACCGCCACGTAGACCACGGTTCCCGGAATATCGCAATCATCGTGAGGAATGTTTTCACGGTGCAGCATAAGGTCGTTTCCGGCAAGGACCGCGCGGCCGTCCACCCGGGCTTTAACCCCGAAGCCTGCGATTTCCTGGAAATCCTCAGGCGCGTTTACCGCTGTCTTTCGCCCGTAAGCTTCGATAATCGACCTGGCGATGGGGTGGTTGGAGCCGGATTCTACCGCGGCGGCCAGCCTCAAAACCTCATTTTGGCGGTGACCGTTTTGGGGGGTCACCGCTGAGACCCGGAACACACCTCTGGTCAGGGTGCCGGTCTTGTCGAAGACCACGGTGTGCAGGCGGGTAAGGGCCTCCAGGAAGTTGCCCCCCTTGATCAGGATGCCGTTGCGGGAGGCGCCGCCGAGCCCGCCGAAATAGCTCAGCGGGATGGAAACCACCAGCGCGCAGGGGCAGGAGATGACAAGCAGCACCAGGGCGCGGTAAATCCAGTCCGAAAAGGAGGCCCCCGGCAGCAGCAGCGGCGGAACGACGGCGATCGTCAGCGCTCCCAGGACCATCGCCGGTGAGTAATACCGTGCGAAAGTGGTGATGAACTGTTCCGTGGGCGCCTTTCTGGACGCCGCGTTTTTAACGAGGTCGAGGATTTTAGCGATTGAGGATTCACCGGCGGTCCTGGTAACCCTGATTTCCAGGAGACCCGGTCCGTTAACCGTACCGGCAAGGACGTCCCCGCCCGCTTCCACTTTCCGGGGCACGGGTTCCCCGGTAAGGGCGGAGGTGTCGACGAACGACGATCCCCCGACGACCTCGCCGTCGAGCGGAACCCTTTCGCCGGGGCGGACGATGATGGACTGGCCGACCTGCACCTCTTCCGGTCTGACCCTAAGCGTTTCACCGCCGGCCTTCAGGTTGGCGATATCCGGCCTGATCTCCAGGAGGGCGGTGATGGAACGCCGTGAGCGGCCGGCCGCCAGTTCCTGGAGGTACTCCCCGATCGAATAAAAAAGCATGACCGCCACGGCCTCGGGCACCTGGTGAATGACGATGGCGCAGACCGTGGCCGTCGTCATCAGAAAATTTTCGTCGAAAACCCGGGCGCGCAGCAAGCCCTTGAATGCCTCCAGGATAATCCGCCCGCCGACCAGGAGGTAAGCGGTGAGCAGAATCAGGTATTCCGCCCATGCGTAGCCGTTACCGCGCAGAACGGCGCCGAAAACAACACCAGCGGCGAAAAGAAGTCCCGCCGTTACGATGGCAGGCAGCCGACCGCGATTTTCCTCCGGGACGTTTTTTTGTCCCGGAGCACAACGCGGGCAACATCCGTTACAAGTGTCCTTTATTTCCGGAATCGTTTTATTCATTTGCTTAATATCGGCAAGCGCCACTGTTGCACCAACCCGCTCCGTTAAACGGCATTATAATCGTCGGACTCTGTCCGGGTTTTACCTGACCTCCGCGAAATGTTCCCGGGCCTCACGGATCAGGTTGACGATGTGCTGGTCATCGAGGGAGTAGAATACCATTTTGCCCTTCCGGCGGTATTTTACCAGGTGTAAGGCTTTCAGTATCCGCAGGTGATGAGAGATGGCCGGCAGGTTCATTTCAAGCAACTCCGCCAGGTCGCAGACACATAACTCTTTATGGTATAAGAGGTAAACGATCTTGGTGCGTGTTTCGTCGCTGAGAACCCTGAAAAGCTCCGACAGTCCCTCGACCTCAAGCACCTTATTCCTGAGCCGGGCGGATTCGCCGGAGGGGCAAAAACTGTCACAGACGTCGGGATCGGGTTGTTTTTTCGGCGGCTCGTGTACCATATGGACCCTCCGAGTGTGATTTTTGGGGCTGCTTATAGATTATACATTTAAGCAACTGTTTAATTGATTATATGAAAAGGGCTTGTCCCTTGTCAAGCAGACGCTGAAAAATACGTGCGCGCCGTCGGTCTTAAGGGAATAAGAGATTGACGCCTTTTGCCGGAACCCGTATAATTTTTAAAAGGGGTTCAGAAGAACCCGCGGAAACCGCAATGACAATAACGAATAACGGATATGGAAAGGAATCACTTGAGGACTTCTCGGTTCCGGCTTCCAATCGGCGCGGTTTCCCCTAGAGTCCGTTCATAATTGTAACGTAGAATTTCGGAATCAGAGTTTCGTAAAACTCTTGAATAGGCCATGGAGGTCTTTGACTGAAGTGGTTTTTTGTTTTTCAAGGTTATATTTCTTGGAGCAGGGGGTTGTTTATGCCGCCGGACGGCGAATGTGTATTTTCTTTGTCCGACGTGGGTTTCCGCTACCACCCGGACCGGCCGGTTATCGAGGACATCAGCTTCCGTATCCGTCGCGGGGAACGCCTGGTGCTGCTCGGGCCGAACGGTTCCGGGAAATCAACGCTCTTGAAGCTGATGGCCGGGCTCCTTTTCCCGACCAGCGGCACGTTGACCGCTTACGGTGAACCGATGGGGGCTCCGGCTTTCAAGGACCGGCGTTTTGCCCGGTCTTTCCGGCGGCGGGTAGGAGTAGTGCTGCAGAACGCGGACGCACAGCTTTTTTGCCCCACGGTCTGGGACGAGGTGGCTTTCGGACCGCTTCACCTCGGTTTGTCCCCCGGCGAGGTAAAGGAGCGCGTTACCGATACCCTGTCCCTCGTAGAAATCGCTCATCTCGGGAACCGCCTGCCGCACCGGCTCTCGGACGGGGAAAAGAAGAAGGTGGCGCTTGCCGCCGTGCTTGCCGTCAATCCGGAAGCGCTGTTGTTAGACGAGCCTACCGCCAACCTTGACCCCCGTTCGCAGCACTGGCTGTTGAATTTCCTGCTCACGCTTTCCCGCGCGGGTAAGACGATCGTCGTGGTTACGCACGACCTCGTTACGGTGCCGGTGCTGGCGGAAAGGGTTCTGGTCCTGGGGGAGAACCACAGGCTGATTGCCGCCGGGGGGCTGGAGGAGATACTCTCCGACCGTAATCTTTTGTTATCGGCGAACCTGGTGCATCCGGACTACCATCTGCATCAGGTGGGAAGCGGCAGGGATCACATCTACCCGCATGTTCACCTTTTCCATAACGGGATGGAAGCGCATGCAAAGGATGCCGGCTCAATCCCGGAGCACGGTACGGAAAAGGGCCACGGAGGCCGGAATTAGAGGTTGGAGGTCGGAGGTTGGAGGATCAGAAGCGGCTGAAACAATAAAGGGCTCCGATAATCACGGCGGCGGAAGCGATCCAGATGAAGTCAACCGCCCGCAGGCGGAAGCGGTCGATCAGTCTGGGTTCACCGGTGTAGCCGCGGGCGAGCATCGACTCGTAAACCGCTTCGTGCAGGGTGTACGACCTGGAGGCGATCACGCCGAGTATCCCGCCGAAGAAGGCCCTTTTCTCTCTCCGGCTGAGCGGACCTACCATCCGGAGTTTACGGGCTTCGAGGGTCTCAACGGCGACCTTGACCAGGAGAAAAACGTACCGCAGGGTTATTTCCAGGATCAAGATAACCAGCCGCGGGATACGGAACGCCCGCAGAGCTTTAAGAAGACTGGTCCACGGCGTGGTATAGGTCAAGAGCAGCGCGAGAGACGTTGCCGCGCCGGCGCGCAGAAAGATGACGGCGGCGCGCAGGAGACCGGCGTCGGTGACGGTAAGCGGGCCGGAAAAACGGATGAATCCGATATCTATGCCGTCACGCAGGAGCACCATCAGCGGCGCGCCCGGAGTCACCGGGCTCAGGGTGAGCGGAACGACCATTACTCCGGCAAAAATAAGAGTGAAGCCCCATGTGCGCGCCAGGAAAGAGACGAGCGGGACGCGTGATGAGACTGCCAGAATGAGTACCAGTCCATAAGATGCAAGCAGAACCGGAAGGTGGTTTTCGGCGGTGAGAAGGGCTATGAAAACAACGGTGGTTATCACCTTGACCCGCGGGTCCAATGCCTGCCAGAAGCCCTTTTTTTCTTCCGCCGATTCCGCGGAAAGGGTTTCCGCGAGAAACCGTTCCAGGCCTTTAAGGGCTTTCTCGAGTGGTCCCTCGGTGCGGCGCCGCTTCGGAACATGGGTCAAATCACCCGTGGACGCCGCCGGTTCACTCAGCCACTGTGGGATTTTCATGCCGGTCTCCTTGGGATTTTCAGTGTTCAGTAGTCAGGATACAGGAAAAATCCCGCGTTGTACAGTGACGCTTTTAGAAAAAGGTTCTGAGTTAACCATACCGCCTAAGCGGAACGTGAAGGAAGTAATGCAGACCCGTAAGCTTAAAACTTAGAAGCAGAAGAGTAACATAAACGGAACGCGGCGAGAAGCAAGTAGAGCGCGAAAGCCTGTCGGGGACAGCCCGGAGCGTATCCCTGAAATACGTGAGGACCCGGCCGTGGCAGGCTGACAAAGCTATGCGCAGCTTATCGTCGCGCCCTAAAAAAGAACACTTAAAGGGGGAGAGAAGATGCATATACCTGACGGTTTCTTAAATCCTAAAATATGGGCGGCCTGCGGCGTTATTTCAACCGCTCTGGTCGGGGCGGCGATAAGGCAGACCAGGGAGGCGCTTGCTGAGAAACAGGTTCCTGTGATGGGGGTCATGGCGGCATTCATCTTTGCCGCCCAGATGATCAACTTTCCGGTCTTCGGCGGCACGTCCGGGCACCTGATCGGCGGTGTTCTGGCCGCCGTTCTTTTCGGTCCTTTCAGTGCGGGTATCATTATGACCGCAATCCTGATCATCCAGTGTCTTATCTTTAACGACGGCGGGCTGACGGCTCTCGGCGCCAACGTTTTAAATATGGGTTTCATCGCTCCTTTTACGGGCTATGCGGTTTATAAGGCTCTGCGGGGTTTGGGGGCTGCGGCCGCTTCATTCGTCGCGGGCTGGATTTCCGTGCTTGCCGCGGCTGCCGCCTGCGCGCTCGAACTTGCCCTTTCCGGGACGAGCCCCATCATGGTGGTTCTGCCGGCGATGCTTTTCTGGCACCTGTTCATCGGGGTCGGTGAGGGCATAATCACGGCGGCGGTGTTGGGGTATCTGCAGCGGACGCGCTCCGGCTTGTTGACCCGGACCGCCGGGATATGAGGTGACATAATGCGCAGGGAAATATGGATTGTAATTGTTGCGGCTGTGATCGTGGCGGGTATCCTTTCACCTTTTGCCTCATCCGATCCGGACGGGCTGGAAAAGGTGGCCCGGACCAATGGTTTTATCGATAAGGGCGAGGGTAAGGCAGTAGTTCACGCGCCAATGGCGGACTATACCCTTCCAGGCGTTCGGAGCGAAGGGGTTTCTACGGCTGTCGCCGGCATCGCCGGTACGGCGCTTACCTTCGTAATAGCCTTCGGTGCCGGACGGGTTCTGAGGTTAAGGCGAAGGCAGGAGGTAGAAGTCAGAAGATAGAAGGTGGAAGGTAGAAGGTAGAAGACAGTAGGCAGTAGTCAGGAGACAGTAGGCAGAAGTTAAAAGACAATAAACACAAGATAGAAGGCAAGGGAGTCCCATTTTTACCTTCTGAATTCTGGATTCTGACTTCCGAATGCTATCTTTAACGTTGAACGTTGAACTTTGAACTTTGAACTTTGAACTTGGAGGCAGTAGTCAGTAATTAGAAGACAAAAATAAGTTAGAAGGCGGGAGTCTTATTTTTGCCTTCCGTCTTCTGACTTCTGTATTCCGGCTTTTACATTCTGGATTCTGGCTTCTGGATTCTGAATTTTGTTTTTGAACCTTGAACCTTGAACCTTTCATTCGGGCTGTATCAAAAGGGCTCCGGCCAGAGACGGATCGCCGTGAATGGTCTTTTCCCCGGAGTAGGTTACGAAACCGGGCCGCGCGCCTTTGGGGCGCTGGACGTTGGCGCGGCGGGTCCAGTCTACGGGTACGGACCTGTTGCGGCGGCCCTGGCTGAAGTGGGCGGCCAGGGCGGCTGCTTCGGCAAGCACTCCCGGAGACGGTTCCCCGCCTCCGGTTTTGATTATAACGTGGGCGCCCGGCACCCCGCGGGCGTGAAGCCAGATATCGTCGGCGGCGGCCATGCGGAAGGTGACATAGTCGTTCTGCCGGTTGTTTTTCCCGATGAGAATCACAAAGCCTTCGGCCGAAGCCAGTTTCAGCGGCCGGGGCTCCTCTTTTTTATCCTTCTTGTGCGGGGCGGCGCCGGTCTGAAGGTACCCCTGTTCCGCAAGTTCTTCCACGACCTCCGTGAGATCCTCCAGGCCGGAGGCCTGCTCGCCGGCAACACTGATGCCCGACAGGTAGGCGATTTCTTCCTCCAGCCGCTGCCTTTCGTCTGCGGCGCGCCGGCGGGCGGTTCGGGCTTTGGCGTATTTCTTGAAATACCGCTGGGCGTTCTGTCCCGGCGTAAGCGCCGGATCGAGCGGTATAGTCACCGGCGGGGCATCAGGGTTGTAGACGTTTTCGCATATCGCTTCATCCACGTGGGGGCCGAGGCGGTATAGGTTGGCGGTGAGGAGTTCTCCGAACATCCGGAAACGGTCCGGCTCCGGGTCGGACAGCAGGGTCTCGACGTTCTCGAGCTTCCGGTTCAGGCGCCCGATTTCCCGGGTCAAACACTGCTCGATCCGGTGCTTTTGCGCGGCAAAAGCCGCTGCCCGGTTACGTTCCCGGTAGAACCGGTCCAGGACTTCGTTCATCCCGGCGCGGACCGGCTGACCGGCGCCCGCCGAAGGTTCGAAGGCGGCATAATCAGCCGGCGTTTCGCCCTTGAGGATCAGGGTGGGTGATGCGCCACCACCCGTGACGGAGTCCACGAGTTCCCTTAGTGATGCGTGGAGGCGCCGGTATTCGTAAATACCGCAGCCTTCCAGGGCTGCGTCCGGATCAAGTCCCGCCCGGCGGGCCACCTCCCGGGCGCTGAAAAGGCTGAAACCTTCGTAAAGGCGCTGAATGCCGGTCGCCGCCCCTGTCTGCGGTCCCAGAGCGCTCAGCGCGTCAATGAAATCGTCTTCGGCGGCCGCGCGGGGGTCCGCTTTACCGGAAGGGGGCGACGGGGTGAAAACCTGGCCCGGAAGCACCTCACGGTAGCGGCTGACGGCGTGGGAGTAACGCTTAATGGCGTCAATAATCTTGTTTTCCGCGGGGTTAAGGAGGATAATGTTACTGTGCTTGCCCATTATTTCGGCGATAAGCAGGTGCGTGACGGGCCTGCCGAGTTCATCCGTTCCCTTGAGTTCGATATGAAGGATGCGGTCCAGGCCCTGCTGGGTTATCGCGGTTATCCGGCTGCCTTCGACGTGCCGCCGCATGGTGGAACAGAAGAAAGCGATTTTGGCCGGGTTCCGTCTGTCCGTTTCCGTAAGGTGTACACGGGCCGCATCGGCGGCGGCGGACAGGAAAAGCCGGTGCTTTTCGCGGTTGCTGCGTACCGCGAGTATTATTTCAAGTGCGGCGGGCTGGTAGACACGCTCGACACGGCCGCCGGTAATAAGGGCATTAAGCTCGCGGGTTACGCTGTTTAAAACCAGGCCGTCAAAAGGCACCTAGGGAATCTCCTTTATAATAGAATAAATACTTCTTTAGATGGGCGCGTCGATAAGCAACGCGTTGCTGCGTCAGCCCGGCAGAGCCGAATCCTCACGTACCTTCCGAGTACGCTCCGGTTCGTCTCTACCAGTCTTCCTTGCACTGCATTATTTCTTCGCCGCGTTCCGCCCGTGTTACGCTGCTGCTTTTGAGTAATCGGCTTACGGGTCAACATCTTTGATCGTTCGTAGTGCTGCTGCGGCATGAAGAACTCTTCAAGCCTTTAACGTTGAACTTTTAACCTTGAACTTTGAACCTGAGTATAACAGGGGTGGAGGTGCAGGTCAATGCGGGGAAACACGGGCACTCTGGTGCGGCTTCGGGCCGGCAGGGTCTTGAGGACAATCGATTCCCGCCCCGGCCTTATCGAACTCGTGGTGGCCGTGGAAGGCGCGGAAGCGAAAGCCATAGCCTATGAGGCCTTTACCGGCAGGCCGGCTCCGGGCGACGAGGTCCTGCTGAATACAACCGCTGTGGCCGAAGGTCTGGGAAGCGGCGGGTATCATTTTGTGGTTGCGGGCCTTTTGCCCCGCAGCCTGGAAGCCCCTGAAAAAGGGCATATCATGAAGCTGCGTTATACGCCGGCGCAAATCAAGGTCATGGCGGTGGAGGAGCCGGACAGCCCGTTCCACTCAGTGCTTGAGAACACGGCGGACCTTGGCGGGGTGCCGGTGGTGGCGCTGGAACTCCACAGCCAGCTTGCTCCGGTCGCCGCCGCGCTCTGGCGGCAGGGCGGGGGAAGGCTTCGCCTGGTTTACGTGATGACCGACGGCGCCGCTTTACCGCTGGCTTTTTCCCGCACCGTCCACGCCCTTAAGGGGAAAGGGCTGCTATCCGCTACGGTGACCGCGGGTCACGCCTTCGGCGGGGATTTCGAGGCCGTGAACGTTTATAGCGGCCTTCTGGCGGCGCGCTACGCCGGCGAGGCCGACGTGATTGTGGTCGGGATGGGTCCCGGCGTGGTGGGGACGGGAACGCGCTTCGGCACGACCGCCATTGAGCAGGGGGAGGTGGTCAATGCCGCCGGCGTCCTCAACGGAAAGCCCGTGGCCGCTCTGCGTCTCAGTTTTGCGGACCGGCGGGAGCGGCACAGGGGTGTAAGCCACCACACCTTGACCGCGCTGGGATCGGTCGCCCTGGTTCCGTGCGCCGTGCCGGTACCGGTCATGGAAACGGAAAAAACGGCTTTGGTTCTTCAACAATTAGATGCGGTGGGCATAACCCGGCGTCACCGTTTGGAAACGGTGGACGCCACGGGGGTTTTTGACACTTTGGATGAATTGGAACTGAAAGTAAGCACCATGGGGCGGGGCCGCGACGAAGAGACGGAGTTTTTCCTTGCGGCCGGGGCCGCGGGAGTGCTCGCCGCAAAACTCGCCCTCGCGGAAGCGTAAGAGAACGTTCAACGTTCAGCTCATGCCGATAGACACATTTAAGATCGGAAATTCGGGGGACACCATACGGAATTATTGCCCCCGGGAACCGATACCAATTATAATACAGGTATGGCAAGAATAGCGCGGGTGGTAGCGCCCGGTGTACCCCACCATATTACACAGCGTGGTAACCGGCGGCAGCAAACATTCTTTTGCGAAGAGGACTATAAAGCATATTTACACCTAATGGCGGAATGGTGTTCCAGGTGGAAGGTCGAGATTTGGGCCTATTGCCTGGTGCCGAACCATGTACATCTCATAGCCGTACCACCGTCAAAAGAGGCCTTGACAGGAGCGATTGCCGAAGCCCATCGCCGCTATACCTCCCGGGTAAACCTGAGGGAAGGATGGACGGGGCACTTGTGGCAGGGACGTTTTTCTTCTTTTCCAATGGATGAAGCTCACCTGTATGCCGCGGCACGCTACATAGAGCATAATCCTGTCCGTTCCGGATTAGTGGCAGAACCGTGGCAATACCCCTGGAGTAGTGCAGGGGCGCACGTTGCGGGGCACGACGACCGGTTGGTGCGGGTCAGGCCGTTGTTGGAAATGTTCGGCGATTGGCGGGAATATCTTGCCTGCTGCATGTCGGTCGAGGAGATCGAAGCATTACGGCTTCACGAGAGGACGGGGCGACCGCTTGGTGACGAATCTTTCCTTACCAGTCTCGAAGAAGCACTGGGACGGGCGTTGCGGCCACGCAAGAGCGGACCTAAAGGACCCCGGCAGAAAAAGAATTGAGTAAGTAATTTAGTATGGTGTCCCCAAGATTCTACCCCCCCAAGATTCTACCAGTTTGCTTCAACTCTCGTACAATACGTCCGGTCGCTGGACGCCGCTGTGACTGAGTTGCAGCGAATAACGGACTTGCTGTGCCGAAAGGCCCAGGGTGAACAAGGGTATTCGATTGAAGCCTACAATCAGGATTGCGATCATTACAACAAACTTGTAGAGCAGTACAAGATCGTGGGCAGCACGCTGAACAGCCTCGTTCGGGGTATGTACCCAACCGGAATTACGGTCATAGTCAATCGTTTTTGTGCTTGGAAACGGAGGTATTAGCAGGTGATGATCATTCTTGTTGGCACTTTTGTCCTCGCAGTGATTGCTATGCGGGTCCAACGACAGGTTGGGCTTGAAAAGTGGCAAGTATCGCTGATCTTAATTGGGCTCGCTATCATCTTGTATCTGGCGAATGTCTTCCTAATCCAGCATTTCATCAAAAGGCGTGCTCCCGAACTCGCATCAAATGAAGAGGTAGTTCCAGGGACACAGGCCTGGGAGCTGACGGCCGACCTCGGCATTGTTCCCAAGTGGGTATCCGTTCTCGGCTTGCTCTCCATCTCTGCTATTATAACAGCAGTAGTGCCATGGATTGTCGCTCTCCTGAAGTGATCCACAGGGCATGCCGCATAACAAGCGCTTCCAGCGGTCGCCGAAGTTATGTTGGTGCTTCAATCGAAGGATTTTCCCGGCGCCGCCGAAGCGCCGGACGTTTGCTATAAGATGACTTGGCGCCATGACGTTAAGATGCTATAATGTCTTTAGATGACAAAGGAGGAGGGCATTATGACAGCACAAACCAAGAGGGCGACCATCTACTTTGACCCCGATTTGCATAAAGCGCTGCGGCTTAAAGCCGTAGAGACCAACCAATCCTTATCCGAACTTGTAAACGAAGCCGTCAGAGAGGCGCTCGCCGAGGATGCC